>NZ_JBWKZU010000064.1:0-25033 GCF_059424825.1 Acidovorax sp. GW101-11A03
GCCGGACAGCAGGTCCACGATGGCCTGGCTTTCGGCAAACTCCGCCACGGTCTTCTTGCCCATCAGGCAACCGATCTCGTGGATGGACTTCACCATGGCAAAGCTCACGGGGTCGTCGGCCATGCTCTTCACAAACTGGCCGTCGATCTTGAGCGTGTCCACCGCCAGCTCGCGCAGGTAGGCGTAGGAAGACAGTCCGCTGCCAAAGTCGTCGAGCGCGAACTGGCAGCCCCGCGCACGCAGGGCCTGGAAGAAGCGGTTGGCCGCTGCCAGGTCGCCCATGGCAGCGGTTTCGGTGATCTCGAAACACAGGCGGTCGCAGCGCACCGGGGTCAGGTCCATGGCCTGCAGCACCTGGCCCAGGAAGGCGGCGTCGCCCACCGACTGGCCCGAGAGGTTGATGCTGCACAGCTCCACCCCCTCCTGGTGTTCGGCCATCCATGCCAAGGCCTTTTTGATGACCCAGCGGTCCACGCGGGCGGCCAGCTGGTAGCGCTCCACGGCGGGCATGAATTCTCCGGGCGAAACCAGGCGGCCATCGGCCGTGCGCATGCGCAGCAGGATTTCGCAACGCAGGCCACGGCGCTGGCTGTCAGGGGCCGCGCCCAGGCCGATGATGGGCTGGCCGAACAGCTCGAACCGGTCGTGCTGCAGGGCGTCTTCGATGCGGCTGACCCATTCCATCACGCCATAGCGTTGTGCCAGGGCCGGGTCGTTCTCGGCATAGACATGGATGCGGTTGCGCCCGCCGTCCTTGGCCACGTAGCAGGCGCTGTCGGCTGCCTGCAGCAGGGCGCCCACACTTTCCGTGGTGGCGTCGAGCATCACTGCCCCGATGCTGACGCTCACGCTGAACACATGGTCGCGCCATACAAAGCGGAACGCGGCCAGTTCTTGCTGCATGCGCTCTGCCACCTGCAAGGCCTGCTGCAGATCCTGCTGCCACAGCAGGATGCCGAACTCGTCGCCGCCCAGGCGGCACAGCAGGTCCTGGGGCTGCAGGTGGGCCAGAAACAGGCGCGCCACCTGTCGCAGCAGTTCGTCGCCTGCGGCATGGCCGCAGGTGTCGTTGATCACCTTGAAATTGTCGAGGTCGAGGTAACACACGCAGTGGCGGGCCGTGGCATCGCGCGTGGCGGCAAAGGCCTGGGCCAGCAGGTGCTCGAACGCACGGCGGTTGCCCAGGCTGGTGAGCGTGTCGTGCAGGGCCTGGAACTCCATTTCGCGGCTCAGCCGGCTGGCCTCGGTCACGTCACGAAACACCAGCACCACGCCGTCGGCATCGCCACCGGGGCGCAGCAGGGGGGAGGCCGACAGATCGATCAGCAACGGTGCGCCCGCCTGTGGCGTGCATCGCAGCTTCGCATGGAACTGGGTAATGCCTTGCTCCAGTGCGCGGCCCACCAGGTCGGGGGCTGTGTCGGTGCCGGGCTCGGTGCCCAGGCCCAGCACATCCTGGTGCCTGCGCCCGCAGGCGGCGGCCAGCGGCCAGCCGGTCAGCGCCTGGGCAGCGGGGTTGAGGTATTGCACCAGCCCCGCAGCATCGGTGGTGACCACGGCGTCACTGATCGATTGCAGGGTCACCTGCAGGCGCTCTTTCTGGTGCACCAGCGCTTCTTCGGCCTCGCGCCGCGCGGTCATGAAGCGCACCCGGTCCAGCGCCACGGCCAGATGCCCGGCGGTGGCCTGCATCAGCGCGACCTGCCAGGGCTTGGGCGGCCGCACGCCTTCCTCGTCGCCATAGGTGCCCATGCCCAGTGCGCCCAGGCGCTGGTCGGCCATGACCAGCGGCACGTTGACGATGGTGCGGTTGTGCAATGCCGCCACCACGGCCTTGTTGGTGCGCGGGTCGGTGCGCGCGTCTTCCACCACCACGACGTGGGTGGCCTGCATGATTTCTTCGAGCAGTGCATCCCCCTTCACGGGGATTTTCATGGTCTGGATCTGGCGGCTCAGGGCGCTTTCTTCGCCGCTGGTGGTGTGGGTGAGGAAATCCAGCATCCCTGTGGCTTCGTCGAAAAGCGCCAGCCAGACATGGCGATAGTCGAAAACGCTTTCGCCCATGGGTTTGACGGCTTCCAGCACGTCGGGCAAGGTCCAGGCGCGCTCCAGGCGTTTGCACAGCTGGAGCAAGGCCTCGGCGTGTTGGCGCCCTTCGGCTTCGTGGGGTGCTGCGGGGTGGTGGGGCAGGGTCATGGAGCGTGGTGGAAGGCGCTTGTCAGGGAGGTCACGGGGTCTTGGAGAGGCATCCCCGCAATGCCGCCGGGGCGCCGCCGCCCGCCCTGCGGGGGACAGCATAGGCGGCCCCTCTGCCACCCGCATGGTGGAAACCACCAATCGTTGCTTGCAGAAGTGGTGGAAGTCGCCGCACGAGAGGAAAAATCAGGAAAGGCCCATCGATTGCTATAAGGATGATAGCTGCATGGGCTGATTGAATGGGCGGCAGGGCCTGATTTGATCTATTTTTTTACCCGAAGAACTGGTAGCACACGGCAATGGCGGCCACCACGCCCGCCAGCTCGGCCAGCAGCGCGCAGCCCACCGCATGCCGGGCGCGCTGAATGCCCACGGCGCCGAAGTACACGGCCAGCACATAGAAGGTGGTTTCGGTGCTGCCCTGGATGGTGGCGGCGGCCAGGGCGGCAAAGCTGTCCACGCCCTGGGTCTGCATGGTTTCGATGAGCATGGCGCGCGCGGCGCTGCCCGAAAACGGCTTGACCAGGGCGGTGGGCAGCGCATCCACAAACCGTGCGTCGGCGCCCAGCGTGGTCACGCACCAGCGGATGCCGTCCAGCACATAGCCCAGCGCGCCCGAGGCGCGGAACACGCCCACCGCGCACAGCATGGCCACCAGGTAGGGCAGCAGGCCCTTGGCCACGTCAAAGCCTTCGCGCGCGCCGTCGATGAAGGCTTCGTACACCGGCACCTTGCGCCAGGCGCCCAAAGCCACAAACAGCACCACCAGCGCAAACAGCGTGAGGTTGCCCAGCAGCGACGACAACGAGGCCAGGGCGGCGGCGCTGAGCGTGGTCAGCAGCGCCATGAAGCCGCCCAGCACCAGCGCCACGGGCAGCAGGTAGGCCAGCACCACGGGGCTCCACAGTGGCAGACGCTGGACCGCGGCCACGCTCAGCAGCCCCACCAGGGTGGATGCGGAGGTGGCGAGCAGGATGGGGAGGAAGACCAGCGTCGGGTCGGGCGCGCCCTGCTGCATGCGGTACATGAAGATGGTGACCGGCAGCAGCGTGAGCGAGGATGCGTTGAGCACCAGAAACAGGATCTGCGCATTGGTGGCCGTGTCGGGCTGCGGGTTCAGCTCCTGCAGCGCCTTCATGGCCTTCAGGCCCATGGGTGTGGCCGCGTTGTCCAGCCCCAGGGCGTTGGCCGCAAAGTTGAGGGTGATTAGCCCCAGCGACGGGTGGCCGCGCGGCACGCCGGGCATGAGCCTGGCAAACAGCGGCGCCAGCCAGCGCGCCAGGGCGTCCACCAGGCCCGCCTTCTCGGCGATGCGCAAGAAGCCCAGCCACAGCGTGAGCGTGCCAAACAGCAGCACCATCACCTCGACCGAGAGCTTGGCCATCTGGAACAGCGCCTGCACCATGGCCGAGAAGATGTCGGCATTGCCACCCACCAGCCACTGGGCCAGCGCGGCCACCGCCGCCGTGATGAAAAAACCGAGCCACAGGGTGTTGAGCATGGGATGAATGTAGGCGCTGGGGCGGGTGAGAGCCGGAGTGGTGCCGAGGTTACACGCTGGTCGGCGGGGGATGGGTGGGATGCCCCCCCGTTTTGCGTCGCCACGACAGCGCCAGGGTTGTCCGCACGGGGCAGTTGCAGGGCGGCGGGTAAACTATAGGGTTTTGCCGCGCAGGGCGACCTGCGGCAAACACCCCTCTCAATTCCCACACAAAAAGGTAACTCCATGGGCGCGCAGTGGAAAGCAAAAGGCAAGGCACTGGTGGCCGATGCCAAGGGCAAGCTGTTTGGCAAGCTGGTCAAGGAAATCACCGTGGCCGCGCGCGGCGGTGCCGACCCGGCCAGCAACTCGCGCCTGCGCCTGGTGGTCGAGCAGGCCCGCAAGGCCTCGATGCCCAAGGACACGCTGGAGCGCGCCATCAAGAAGGGTTCGGGCACAGGGGCCGACGCCGTCAATTACGAGCGCGTGATCTATGAAGGTTTTGCCCCGCACCAGGTGGCCGTGATGGTCGAATGCCTGACCGACAACGTCAACCGCACGGCGCCGGAGATGCGCGTGCTGTTCCGCAAGGGCCAGTTGGGCACCTCGGGCTCGGTGGCGTGGGACTTCAACCATGTGGGCATCATCGAGGCCGAGCGCGCCAATGCCGATGCCGACCCCGAGCTGGCCGCCATTGAAGCCGGTGCGCAGGACTTTGAAGCGGGCGACGAAGAAGGCACCACAGTCTTCTGGACCGAACCCACCGACCTGGACCTGGTGAGCCGTGCACTGCCTGCCCACGGCTTCACGGTGCTCACCGCCAAGCTGGGCTACAAGCCCAAGAACCCCGTCAACCCCGCCAACCTCACAACCGAGCAGCTCGAAGAGGTCGAAAGCTTCCTGGCAGCCATCGACGGCAATGACGACGTGCAAAACGTGTTTGTGAGCCTGGGCGGCTGATGCACGGTTGATACGCGATGGCAGGCCCCTGCGGCCTGCGTCATGGCTATCACCATCGCCACCGGCTTTCACACCACCCACCATTCAATGACTGCAGACCACTACGCTGCCCTCGGGCTGGCGGCCAATGCGTCGCTGGCCGACATCAAGAAGGCCTATCGCCAGAAGGCCGCCTTCTACCACCCCGATCGCAACGACGCACCCGACGCTGCCCAGCGTTTTGCCCAGGTGCAAAAGGCGTACGAGGTGCTGTCCGACGACGAGGCGCGCCAGGCCTACGACGACAACCGCCGCCGCAACCTGCTGGACGACCCGCTGCAGACCGCGCAAGAGATCTGGCAAGCCTACTCGGCGCGCATTCTTTCTTCTTCCTGATCGCTTCTGTGAAACTTTCTCCCTACTTTCATGACCTGCGCTCCGCCTACCAGGCTGAGCTGGACGACCTGGTCTCCGACTCCGAAGGCAACGATGTGCTGCGCAAGCGCCTGGCAGAGAAGCGCAACGAAATCGCCTTTCTGGTGCAGATGATGGAGCTGGCCCCCGAGATGGTGGCCGTGGTGTTTCACCGGGGTTTCCGCTTCACCCAGCCTGCAGCCGTCGAGCAACTGTTGGGCCTGCCCGTGGATGCCTTGCCCGACTGGCACAGCCTGACCCACGCCGTGGCGCTGGAGCCCTGGGCGCAGAGCCTGGCGCAGACCGTGCTGCGTGAGCCCCAGGGCGCGCGTTTTCTGGCGGTGGCGGCGGGGCTGGAATACCTGCAGCAGCATGCACGCATGGCGCCCGCCGCCGCTGTGCATGGCGACAGCGATGCCGAGGACGATGGTGAAGACGCCGCCGAGCACGACGACGACTACAGCGCCCTGAGTGCCGACGATGCGGTGGACCCGCAAAACAGCCGTACGCGCGAGGAGTCCAGCGCCAACTGGCTGGCCGATGTGGGCTTTGACCGCAAGGAATGACGACCATGAGCAGTAGCAGCAACCAACACCTGGCCCTGATCACAAAGACCACCAGCCTCATTGCTGCGGGTGACATCGTGGGCGCCGAATCGGCCCTGGCCGAGCTGGCAGATGCCGAAGGCGACAACGCCCTGATGGTGGTGCTGGACCAGCTCGCGCCCAAGGACATCCTGGCCGTGATGCGCGAGTACGACGACTCCAAGGCGTCCGTGGTCAACATGCTGGTCACGCCCGAGCAGTTTGCGCGCGCCATGGTGCTGGAAAAGCAGTACAAGGACCTCACCCACACCCACCTGCGGAACATGGTCAACGCCGTGGTCTTCCGCGACGATGCCGATCCGGTGGAGTTCCTCACCGCCATTGGCGACCTGGAAGGCGGCGCCGAGGCCCTGGCCAACTACTTTGCCGAGAAGTGGAGCCGCGTGGAGGCCTTTGCCCGCACCGGTACCTTTGACGCGACCGAAGACTACGGCGTGACGCTGAGCGACGACGAGCTGCTGGCATCCGGCTACGTGCAGCCGCGCGTGGACCAGGACGAGGTGGCCGACCGCGACTGGATGCAGATGGCCTGGCTGTTGCGCTATGAATGCCGCGACCTGTTCATCGAAATGCTGCTGGTGCTGCGCGCCAAGGCGCGTGCGTTTGACCTGGGCCTGGAAGAGGGCGACGACGCCCCCGCCGAGGAAGACGACGGCAAGTTCGAGACCAGTGAGACCGACCGGGGCAAGGCCACGCCCGCGGCCCGCGCTTCCGACGAAGAGTCCGCGATTTGATGATGTCTCAAAGCTCTGCACTGCAACTGCACGACGCGCGCCCTTTCTTTGAAAAGGCGCTGGTGTACGGCGTGCAGCACGGTATCCTCGATGCGGACCGGCTGGCGGCCATCAATACCGATGCGCCCAAGGGCATGGTGCAGATTGCGCGCTACTTTGGCAGCGAGTTCTTGCGGCCCGAGCTGGAAAAAGCGCGCGACCGCATGGTCAACCTCATCAGCCTGTACCTGCTGGAGACCACGGACGGTGACCTGGCCAAGGCGGCGGTCTCGCTGCGCGACAACTCCTTTCTGTCGCGCTCCAAAGGCGGCTCGGACATGCTCAAGCGGCTGATCGCCATGCCCGAGAGCAGCAACTTCGGCATGGCCGGGTATGCCGATGCCGAAACGCCGCTGCTGGCCGCCTGGTCGCTGCGCAGCCATGCCGACTACCGCGCCGAGCTGGCCCGGCGCAGCCAGATTGCCCAGGCCATCGCCGCCGCCGAGTGGCTGGCCGCACAGTACGACCTGGACACCGACGAGCTGGAGTCCGCCGGTGCCGACGCCGAGGCCGTGGTCCGCACGGGCCTGCTGATGCAGGCCCTGGCCCCGCAGGCCATGGCGGCGGGCGAGTGGCCCAGTGCACCGGCTTTTGAAAAGCTGGTGACGGGTCTGCGCAAGAAAAAGCTGCCCGTGCCCACGGCGCTGCGCCTGCCGCCCGGGCTGCCCCAGCCGCTGCACGACGCCGTGGCGGTGCACTGCAGCGCCGTGCTGGCCGACCTGCCCAAGCTGCTGCAGTCCACCACGCCGCTGCGCACCCTGCTGCGGCCCATGGCGGCGTTTCGTGCGCGCTACTTCCTGCTGGACGACCCGCTGGCCGAGGTGGAGGCCCTGCACCACAGCCTGGACGCGCTGGAAGACGACGCCGAACCCCCACAGCCCGCCAGCAAGACCTGGCTCAAGACCACCGACGGCAACGACGACGAACATTCGCTGCTCACGCTGTTCCTGTGCCTGGCGGCCGGTGTGCCCAAGAAAACCTTGCTGACCGAGAAAACCGCCGCCAGCCTGGTGCGCAAGGCGCGCAAATCCGGCCTGCAGCCCGCGCTGGCGGCCGACTTCATCCGCGCCCATGCGCCCGGGGTGCACCAGCAGGACTACCTTGCGCTGTGGGCCAGCTTTGTGCAGGACGCCGAGAAAACCTTGCTCAGCGACATGGACTACCAGATGCACGACGCGCTGGCGCTGCTGCGCCGCGAATGCAATGTGACGGGGTAGGCCGCACAGCCGGGATATGCCAGACGGCGGGGCCTGCGCCCTTAACCCAGGTCAAGGAACCCCGCCGGGGGCGCCCCTCGGGAACGGGGCGGCACGGCGGCGCGGTTAACATTTGGGGCACCCGCCTGCCCATCCCCCCGTGCACAGCCCCACACTCACCATCCTTGCGGCGCTTTTGACCGCGCTTGTCACCGCCGTGCTCTACGCCGTGTGGCATTTCAACAAGAACATCCCGGGCCTGCGCCTGTGGATGCTGTCCTTTTTGTGCAGCTCGATTTTTACCGTGAGCCTGCTGGCGCGCAGCTGGCTGCCCGAGGTAGTGGGGGTGGTCATCTCACAGGGGTTTGTGGCGCTGGGGGCCTATCTGTGCCTGCTGGCCGGGCGCACTTACATGGGGCGGCGGCCGTTTTCGCACCTCTATGCGGTGGTGGGCATCGGCGCGCTGGTGGCCTTGTCGGTGGTGTTCACGGTGGTGTACCCGCACCTGGGCATGCGTTTTGTGCTGGCGGGGCTGGGGGCGGGTGTCTGCTACCTGCTCACGGCGCGCACCCTGGCGGCAGGGGGTATGCATCGGGTGCCCGCCCGCTACCTGCTGGCGGGCGTACTGGGCCTGCATGGCCTGTTCCTGCTGCTGCGGCCTGCCTTGTTCACGCTGGGCAGTGCGGGGCCCGGGGTGCTGCCGGGGGCGGGGCCCATGGCGTTGGTGTCGCAGTTTGTGGTGCTGGAGGCCATCGTGGCCGCCGTGCTGCTGGGGTTTGGCGCGCTGATCCTGGCCAACGAATTCATCACCAGCGAGCTGCGCCACTTGGCCGAGGTGGACCCGCTCACCAGCGTCTTCAACCGCCGCGCCTTCTTCACCTTGCTCGACAAGGCCGTGAGCGGTGCCCAGCGCACCCATACCCCGGTGCCCGTGCTGGTGCTGGATCTGGACCACTTCAAGACCATCAACGACACCTGGGGCCACCGTGCGGGCGACGATGTGCTGCGCCACTTTGTGGCCCTGGCCCTGCGCTGCCTGCGCAAGGAGGACGTGATGGGCCGGCTGGGCGGCGAAGAGTTCGCCATCTTCTTGCCCAATGCCGGGGCAGAGGGCGCACGCGCCGTGGCCGAACGCCTGCGGCTGCTGGTCGAATCCCACCCCGCCGCAGCAGGTGCGCGCTCGATCCCTCTCACGGTGAGCATCGGCATTGCCCTGTGCGGCCCGGGCGACTCGGCGGGCGCTGCGCTGCAACGAGCGGACGAGGCCATGTACCTGGCCAAGCAACGCGGCCGCAACCGGGTAGAGATGTCGGGCCCTGCCGCGGCCGCTGCGGCGCCTGCAGTGGTGGCGACGGCGGCCTGAGTGGAGCTGCTGCGGGATCGCCGGGGGGCTTGGGCGGCCTGCGCACAGAACGCTTGTGCGTCGCCCAGCAGCCCAATGTCGGCTGCCCGACCTTCAGGGGGGCGCGCGCTGTAGGTGCCCGGCATGGGCCTGCCGCAAAATTGCAGGCCCTGAGGTCACCCACGTCATTGACACGCACACGCCATGGCAGCCACTCCCTCCCGCAGTAGCAGCGTTCCCACCGGCCCGATGGCATCGCCCCGCAGGGCTTTCCTGCGTTATGGCGCAGGCCTGGCCACCGTGGGGGTGGCGGCGGGGGGCGGCTACTTGCTGTACCGGCCTGCCAACGACCGGCAGCTGGTTTTTGCGACCGTGGCCGATGCCATGCGCGAGGTGGAACGTTTGGCCAGCGCCGCCGTGGGCCCGCTGGCCCCCGCCACGGCCTGGAACTGGTCGCAGACGCTAGTGCACTGCGCGCAGAGCATCGAGTATTCGCTGCAGGGTTTTCCAGCCCCAAAGTCGGCCCTGTTCCAGAACACGCTGGGCGCCGCAGCCTTCAACCTGTTTGCCCTGCGCGGCCGCATGAGCCACAACCTGGCCGAACCTATCCCTGGCGCCCCCGCACTGGACGCAGCGGCCGAGGCACAGGCCGCCCTGGCCCGCCTGCGCAAGGCGGCGCAGGACTTTGCCGCCCACACCGGCCCCTTGCAGCCCCACTTTGCCTATGGCGCTCTCACCAAGGCGCAGTACGAGCAGGCGCATGCCATGCACCTGGCCAACCACCTGTCGGCGTTTGATGTGGTGGGTTAGCTATATTTTTGATAGCTATCAAGACATGCCAGACAGGCGGAAAGGCCGATTTTCCTTGTAATTTTCAGCAGATCACCCATTGCAGGCCCGCAGCCCAGGCGCCTGCAGACCGGTGGGTGCCCGAGGCCCTGGAGGCCGCCGGTGGGGGCCTTTGTGCAGGGATTGATGCAGGTCAAGAGACCGCTTGGGAGTGCTTGGGGCAGCCCGGGGCCAGGGCTACCATCCTTTGACGGGTCTGGCACCGCGCGCAGCGCGGGTTTGCGCCAGCACCCTGCAAGGATGACCCATGACCAAGCGATGGACGATAGTTGCGGCGCTGGCCGTGGTGCTGGCGGGGAGCGCTGTGCTACTGCGCTGGGCGCCTTGGCAGCCCCAGGGCCCCGGGCCTGGTTTTGTCAGCGGCAATGGCCGCATCGAGGCCACCGAGGTGGCCGTGGCCACCAAGCTCGCGGGGCGGGTGCAGGAGGTGCTGGTGGACGAGGGCGCGTTCGTCTCTGCGGGCCAGCCCGTAGCCCGCATGCAGATCGACAGCCTGCAGGCCCAGCGCGACGAAGCCGTGGCGCGGCTGCAGCAGGCGCAGCTGGCCATCGACAGCGCACGGGTGCAGGTGGCACAGCGCGAGAGCGACCACCAAGCCGCCCTGGCTGTGGTGGCCCAGCGTGAGAGTGACCTGGACACAGCCCAGCGGCGCCTGCCGCGCTCTGAGAAGCTGGCGCGCGAGGGCTTCTTTTCCAGCCAGCTGCTGGACGATGACCGCGCCAAGGTGCACAGCCTGCAGGCGGCATTGACGGCTGCGCGCTCGCAGGCCAAGGCTGCGCAGGCGGGCATTGGCGCCGCGCGCACGCAGGTGACCAGCGCCGAGGCCAATGTGCGTGCGCTGCAGGCGACCCTGGCGCGCATCGACGTGGAGCTGGCCGACAGTGAACTCAAGGCCCCGCGCGCCGGGCGCGTGCAGTTCCGCGTGGTGCAGCCGGGCGAGGTGGTGGGTGCGGGTGCGCGCGTTCTGCAGCTGGCCGATCTGACCGATGTGTACATGACCTTCTTCTTGCCCGAGACCGTGGCGGGCCGCGTGGCGCTGGGCAGCGAAGTGCGCATCGTGCTCGACGCCGCACCCGGCTTTGTGATTCCCGCAAGCGTCTCGTTTGTGGCCAGCACGGCGCAGTTCACCCCCAAGACGGTGGAGACCGCCAGCGAGCGGCAAAAGCTCATGTTCCGCGTGCGGGCGCACATCCCCAAGGATCTGCTGGTGCGCCACCGGGAACAGGTCAAGACCGGCCTGCCTGGCGTGGCCTGGCTGCGCCTCGACCCGAGCGCACCCTGGCCGCAGCAACTGGCGGTCAAAGAAAGCATGCAAACAGCAGCCCCCCAGGCGGCACAGTGACCGCCCCCGTAGTCACCCTCGCAGGCGTCAGCCAGCGCTACCACCGCACGGTGGCGCTGGAGGGCATCGACCTGCAGCTGCCCGCTGCGTGCATGGTGGGCCTGATCGGGCCGGACGGGGTGGGCAAGTCCAGCCTGCTGGCGCTGGTGGCCGGAGCACGGGCGGTGCAGCGGGGGCAGGTGCGGGTGCTGGGCGGCGACATGGCCGACGGCCACCACCGCAACGCAGTTTGCCCGCGCATTGCCTACATGCCGCAGGGCCTGGGCAAGAACCTGTACCCCACGCTGTCGGTGGAAGAAAACCTGCAGTTCTTCGGCCGCCTGTTTGGCCACGACGCCACCGAGCGCCGCCGCCGCATTGACGACCTGACCCGCAGCACCGGGCTGCACCCGTTTCTGGCGCGGCCAGCGGGCAAGCTCTCGGGCGGCATGAAGCAGAAGCTGGCCCTGTGCTGCGCACTCATCCACGACCCCGACCTGCTCATCCTGGACGAGCCGACCACGGGCGTGGACCCGCTGGCCCGCGCCCAGTTCTGGGACCTGATCGCGCGCATCCGCGCAGGCCGCCCGGGCATGAGCGTGCTGGTGGCCACCGCCTACATGGAGGAGGCGCAGCGCTTTGACTGGTTGGTGGCCATGGACGAAGGCCGCATTCTGGCCACGGGCACGCCCGCCGAGCTGATGCAGCGCACCGGCCATGCGAGTCTGGAGGCCGCCTTTGTGGCCCTGCTGCCCGAGACCAAACGGCGCGGGCACCAGCCCGTGGTGATCACGCCCTTGCAGACGGAGTCAGCCGCCGAGATCGCCATCGAAGCCCGGGGCCTGACCATGCAGTTTGGCGACTTTGTGGCGGTGGACCATGTGAGCTTTCGCATCCAGCGGGGCGAGATTTTTGGCTTCCTGGGCAGCAATGGCTGCGGCAAGTCCACCACCATGAAGATGCTCACCGGCCTGCTGCCCGCGAGCGACGGGCAGGCCTGGCTGTTCGGCCAGCCGGTGGACCCCAAGGACATGGCCACGCGGCGGCGCGTGGGCTACATGTCGCAGGCGTTTTCGCTGTACAGCGAGCTGTCGGTGGAGCAGAACCTGGTGCTGCACGCCCGGCTGTTCCATGTGCCCGAGGCCGAGGTACCCCAGCGCGTGTGGACCATGCTGGAGCGCTTTGGCCTGCAGGGTGCGCGCGGCACGCTGCCCCTGCAGCTGCCGCTGGGCATGCGACAGCGCCTGTCGCTGGCCGTGGCCATGGTGCACGAGCCCGAGCTGCTGATCCTGGACGAACCCACCTCGGGCGTGGACCCGATCGCGCGCGACCATTTCTGGCGGCTGATGGTGGAGCTGGCGCGGCGGGACAAGGTCACCATCTTCATTTCCACCCACTTCATGAACGAGGCCGAGCGCTGTGACCGCATCTCGCTCATGCACGCGGGCCGGGTGCTGGCCAGTGCGGCACCAGCCGACATCTTGGCCCAGCGCAGCGCCACCACGCTGGAAGAAGCCTTCATCGGCTACCTGGTGGATGCAGGCGGAGGCGCGTCTGGCCTGCCGAATGCCGAACCGGCCCCGTCGGCCCCGGTGGGCAGCGCCCCGGCCCGCCCGACCTGGGCGCAGCGCCTGCGCCAGAGCCTGGCGCGCATCCACAGCACCCAGTGGCGCGAGGCGCTGGAGCTACGGCGGGACCCGGTGCGTGGCGCGCTGGCGCTGCTGGGCTCGCTGATCCTGATGTTTGTGATGGGCTACGGCATCAGCATGGATGTGGAAAAGCTGCGCTTTGCGGTGCTGGACCGCGACCAGTCGGCCGCCAGCCGTGCCTACACCCTGAACCTGGCGGGCTCGCGCTATTTTGCGGAGCGACCGCCCATCACCAGCCATGCCGAGCTGGACCAGCGCATGCGCTCGGGCGAAATCTCGCTCGCGCTCGAAATCCCGCCTGGCTTTGCGCGCGACCTGGAGCGCGGCCAGGCCGTGCAGATCGGGGCCTGGGTGGACGGCGCCATGCCCCAGCGTGCCGAGACGGCCATGGGCTACGCGCTGGGCATGCACCAGGACTGGCTCGCCCAGGCCATCCAGAGCCGCACAGGCATGGCCCCACACAGCCTGGTGGAGGTAGAAACCCGCTACCGCTACAACCCCGACGTGCGCAGCCTGCCCGCCATGGTGCCCGCAGTCATCCCGCTGCTGCTGCTCATGCTGCCCGCCATGCTCACCGCCCTGGCCGTGGTGCGCGAGAAGGAGCTGGGCTCCATCATCAACCTGTACGTCACGCCCACCACGCGCACCGAGTTCATGCTGGGCAAGCAGCTGCCCTATGTGCTGCTGGCGCTGTTCAACTTCGGGCTGATGTGCCTGGCGGCCGTCACGGTGTTCGGTGTGCCCATGACGGGCAGCTTTGGCACGCTGGCGCTGGCGGCGCTCATCTTCAGCTTCTGCTCCACGGGCATGGGCCTGCTGGCGTCCACGGTCACGCGCAGCCAGATTGCAGCCATGTTCTTTGCCATGGTGGGCACGCTCATCCCGGCCGTGCAGTTTGCGGGCCTGATCAATCCCGTGTCGGCCATGACCGGCTTTGCGCGCTGGGTGGGCGAGGTCTACCCGGCCAGCCACATGTTCACCATCAGCCGGGGCGTGTTCAACAAGGCCCTCACGCTGCAGGACCTGCAGGCCGAGTTCTGGCCCATGCTGGTGGCGGTGCCGGTCATTGTCGGCGCGGCGATTGCGCTCCTCAGAAAGCAGGAGAGTTGAGTGACGCACAACCTTGCAATGGCTGTCTTCGAGCCTCCGTCCGCAGAAACCGGCGCGGCACAGGCCAGTGGCTGCCGCGCAAGGGCCGCCCCGCCGCGCTGGCAGCGTCCCCCTTCCCGCGCACAGCGCGAGAGAAGGGGGAAGGCGCGCAGCGCCACAGGGGGATGGACATGATTCAGTGGTCGAACATCTTTCGGTTGGGCATCAAGGAGCTGTGGAGCCTGTGGCGCGACCCGGCCATGCTGTTCCTCATCGTCTACACCACCACGCTGGCGGTGTATTCCGCTGGCAAGGCGCAGCCTGAGACGCTGTACCACGTGCCCATCGCCATCGTGGACGAGGATGGCTCGGCCCTGTCGCAACGCATCGCCAGCGCCTTCTACCCGCCCCAATTCACACGCCCGGCCATGATCGGCATGCACGAGGTAGACCCCGGCCTGGATGCAGGCCGTTTCACGCTGGTGCTGCACCTTCCCGCCCACTTCCAGCGCGATGTGCTGGCGGGCAGGTCCCCCTCGGTGCAGCTGAATGTGGACGCCACACGCAATGGCCAGGCGTTTGCCGCCAACGGCGCAGTGGCGCAGGTCGTACAACTGGAGGCCGCCGAGTTCGTTCAGGGCCACCGCAGCGCGCCCACCCAGCCGGTGGAGTTGGTGGTGCGCGCGCGCTTCAACCCGGCGCTCAACCCCGCATGGTTCGGCTCGCTCATGGAGCTGATCAACATCGTGACCATGCTCTCCATCATCCTCACCGGCGCCGCGCTGATCCGCGAGCGCGAGCATGGCACCGTGGAGCATTTGCTGGTGATGCCTGTCACCCCCGGCGAGATCATGCTGGCCAAGGTCTGGGCCATGGCGCTGGTGGTGCTGGTCGCTACCTGGGTGTCGCTCACGGTGGTGATCCGCTGGGCGATTGGTGTGCCCATCGAGGGCTCGGTGCCGCTGTTTCTGCTGGGCGCCACGCTGCACCTGTTTGCCACCACGTCCATGGGCATCTTCATGGCCACGGTGGCGCGCAGCATGCCGCAGTTCGGGCTGCTCATGGTGCTCATCATGATGCCGCTGCAAATGCTGTCTGGCGGCGTGACCCCGCGCGAGAGCATGCCCCTGTGGGTGCAGTACGGCATGGCGCTGGCGCCCACCACGCACTTCACCGAGCTGGCCCAGGCCATCCTCTACCGGGGCGCAGGCTGGGCGGTGGTGTGGCCGTCGCTGGTGTGGCTGCTGGGCATTGGGGCGGTGCTGTTCAGCCTGGCGCTGGCGCGGTTTCGCAAGACGATTGCGCGCATGGCATGAGCGCACCAGTGCTTCCTGTGTCTCACACCGGGCGAGAGTGTCATGGCTTGGTGTCGAATTCTTTCAGGGGCAGATTGAAGCTGCCCCTTCGGTCTCCGGTGACTGAGAACGCGCGGGTGCTTCCTGACAGGTTTTTGCCACTGGTCTGGGTAAATACCACGCGGTATTTGCCTTCGTCCACGCGGTCCAGTGTGTAGCCTCCGCGGGGGACAAGTAGACCTGCCTCAGCGGGGAACAGGGGTTGGCATCCGCCGCGCACAGGCGCGCCCATAGTCCTTCATCGCCGGGATTGTTTAGCGTGATCAGGGTGTCCCCACCAGCGGCCAGGTAAGGTTGGCCGAGCAAGCGGCCACTGGATTTGGGCCATTCGCCTCGCCGGTTGTCTGGTGATTTGCCATGGGGGTAGGGCAGGGTGTGCTTGACGACAGGCCCCTTCGATGGCTGTGCTGAATGCTGCGGAAAGTTGGGCCCCCCATAGCGTTGGGGGGCTCCCCACAGGGCATAGCCCACCAGCACATAAAGCAGCGTGGCCATTGCCAGCAAAGCCATGGCTCCGTAGCTGCTGGTTTTGATCCAGGGCCTGCGTGGGTAGGTGAAGTTATCCAGCAGTCCGCCGACGGCATCTCGGCCGGTGATTGCGCGCACCAGCCAGAACAATGCGGCGGCACCCCACAGGCCCGCCAGCAGCCAGGGCCTGGCCAACTCGTTGTAGATGCCCATCAAGACGAGCTTGGGCATCATGAAAATCAGGTCCGCAAGGCTTGCTTCCGCCCTCGCAGTGGCGCTGAATGTCAGCGCCGCAACGCAGAGGAGGAGTTGTTTGTGCATGGCGAAAGCGACCAATGGGTTCAGGCGCTGGGGGTGGTGCTGCACGGGATGATCATTGCCCGCTGGAGTGTCCCGATGGTAGTCGTCTGGCACGCTGGGTCACCCAAGGTCGTGGCGAACGGCCGTCGAGGCATGCGAACTGCAACAGACCTCAAGAGCTGCCCGTTGAAATGAAATTTGTACTGCTTGGCCGCCCCGGCAGGCGCAACTGTGCCACCGGCGCTGGGCTGCTCGCTACCCGCTGGCCGCGCCGCCACACCCCCAGCCGCGCAGCGCGCAGGCGGATGGCCTCCACCGGGTTGCTCGCGTGCAGCAACACGAAGTCGGCGTGGCAGCCGGGCGCAATACCGTAACCCTCCAGCCCCAGCAGGCGCGCGGGGTTCACCGTCACTGCATCAAAACATTGCCGCATGCCTGCCTGGCTGGTCATCTGCCCCACGTGCAGGCCCATATGCGCGGCCTCCAGCATGTCGCCGCTGCCGCCGCTGTACCAGGGGTCCAGCACGCAATCGTGGCCAAACGCCACCGTCAGGCCTGCGGCCATCAGCTCGGGCACACGGGTCATGCCCCGGCGCTTGGGGTAGGTGTCGTGGCGACCCTGCAGCGTGATGTTGATGAGCGGGTTGGCCACCACGCCCAGATCGGCTTCGGCCATCAGGGGGATGAGCTTGCTCACGTAGTAGTTGTCCATGCTGTGCATGGAGGTGAGGTGCGAGCCCGTCACGCGGCCCTGCAGTCCCAGGCGCTGTGTTTCAAACGCCAAGGTTTCCACGTGGCGCGAGTGCGGGTCGTCAGATTCGTCGCAGTGCATGTCCACGCGCTTGCCGCGCTCGGCCGCCAGTTCGCAAAGGATCTTCACGCTCTCGGCCCCCTGGGCCATGGTGCGCTCGAAGTGCGGAATGCCGCCCACCACGTCCACACCCATATCGAGCGCGCGTTTCAGGTTGGCCAGCCCGCCGGGCGCACGCAGCACACCGTCTTGCGGAAAGGCCACCAGCTGCAAATCCAGGTACGGCGCCACACGCTGCTTCACATCCAGCAGCGCCTGCACGGGCAGCAGGCTGCGGTGGCTGGTGTCAACGTGCGAGCGAATGGCGAGCAGCCCGCGCGCCACGGCCATGTCGCAATAGCGCAGGGCGCGCTCTACGATGGCCTCGTGCGTCAGGGTGGGCTTGAGTTCGCCCCACAGCGCAATGCCTTCGAGCAGGGTGCCGCTCTCGTTCACGCGCGGCTGGCCGTAGCTCAGGGTCGAATCCATGTGGAAATGCGCGTCCACAAACGGGGGGCTCACCAGCAAGCCACCGGCGTCCACCGTTTCGTGCGCGGGCGCTTGCAGGCCTTCGGTCACTTCGGTGATGCGGCCGTTTTGCACGGCAATCGACATGTTCTGGCGGCCGTCGGGCAGGGTGGCGTGGGTGATGAGCAGGTCGAGCATGGTGGGGAGTGTAGAGATTCGTTGGGACGTGCAGGCACACTGCGGGGTCTCAATCAGAAAGGGCTGTCCGATGAACGCACATGAAAAGCTGAACTACGTCGAATTTGCCGCGCGCGATTTGCCTGCCACTAAGTCGTTCTTTGAAAAGGCCTTTGCATGGGCCTTTGTGGACTATGGCCCCGAGTACACAGCCTTCTCTGGCCAGGGGCTGGACGGCGGCTTCTTTCAGGCCAGTCTGTGCTCCACCCCGGCCACTGGCGGCGCCTTGCTGGTGTTCTACAGCGCAGACCTCGAAGCCACATTGGCCAAGGTGGTGAAGGCGGGTGGCTGCATCGTCAAGCCGGTGTTCGACTTTCCGGGAGGGCGGCGCTTTCATTTCACAGAGCCCAGTGGCAACGAGTTTGCGGTGTGGTCCGACCAGAGGGGGTGAATGAATCGGGCGTGGTGGGCGCATTCGCATCTTCTCATCGCTCCCCCTTGCGATACGGCTTCATCAGCGCCTGCGGATACGCCGCCTTGCGTGCCACCAGCACCAGCGCCAGGATGGACAGCAGGTACGGCAGCATCAGATACACCTGGTACGGCAGCCACGCATCGCCCGCCTGCTGGAGGCGCAGCTGCAGCGCGTCAAAAAAGGCAAACAGCAGCGCACCCAGCAGCGCCTTGCCGGGCCGCCACGACGCAAACACCACCAGCGCCACGCAGATCCAGCCGCGCCCGTTGATCATGTTGAAGAAAAACGCGTTGAACGCCGACAGCGTGAGGAACGACCCCGCCACGCCCATCAGCGCCGACCCCGCCACGATGGCGCCGGTGCGGGTTGCCGCTACCGAGATGCCCTGGCCCTCGGCCGCCTGCGGGTTCTCGCCCACCATGCGCACCGCCAGGCCCAGCGGGGTGCGTAGCAGCAGCCAGGCCAGGAGCGGCACCAGCAGCAGCGCCAGCAGCGTGAGCGGAGTCTGCGCAGAGAGGATCGGAATGCCCAGCCATTCCATCGGCGCAAACGGCTCGATGGTGGGCGGCGTGTTCACCTTGGGGAAGCTCACCCGGTAGCCGTAGTAACTGAGCGCTGTGGCCAGCAGCGTGATGCCCAGCCCCGAGACATGCTGCGACAGTGCCAGCCCGACGGTGAGCCACGCGTGCAGCAGGCCAAACACCGAGCCCGTGAGCGCCGCCACCAGCACCCCGGTCCACAGTCCATGGCCCGCATACACCGTGAGCCAGCCAGCGAAGGCCCCGGCCACCATGATCCCTTCAATGCCGAGGTTGAGCACCCCGGCGCGTTCGCACAGCAAAACCCCCAGCGTGCCCAGGATGAGCGGGGTGGCCACGCGCAGGGTGGCAATCCAGAACGCGGGGTTGGCGAGGATGTCGAGCAGTTCGGTCATGCAGCTGCTCCGGCATGGTTTGCTTTGTTTTTGATAGCTAAAAAGGCATGATGGACGCGCGGTAAAGGCCCATTTTTATTGAAATTCTGGTGTGAATGGGGGTTCATGCTGCCCTCACTTCCAGCGCACGCGGTACTGCGTCAGCAAGCCCGCCACCAGCACTGCGATCAGCGAGGTCGCAACGATCACATCTGCAATGTAGGTGGGCACGCCCACCGCCCGGCTCATGCTGTCGGCCCCTACCAGCACGCCCGCCACAAAGGTGCCCGCCGCGATCACGCCCAGCGGGTGCAGCCCGGCCAGCATGGCGATCACGATGCCGCTGTAGCCGTAGCCGGGTGACATGTCGAGCGTCACATAACTCGTACGGCCGGCCACCTCGATGGCGCCCGCCAGCCCCGCCAGGCCGCCCGACAGCAAGGCCACGAGCACGACAGTGCGGGTAATGGGCACACCTGCAAACGCCGCCGCCCGCGCATTGGCCCCGGCTGCGCGGATGTCAAAGCCTGGCACCGTGCGCGCCAGCAGCGCCCACAGCATCACGGCCAGCGACACGGCCCACAGCAGCCCCGTGTGCAGCCGCGTCTGCGGCACCAGCTTGGAGAGTTCCAGGTCGCCTTGCAGTGCCACGCTCTGCGGCCAGCCCATCGAGAGCGGGTCTTTCATCGGGCCATCGAGCAGCGCCGAGACGAGCAGCAGCATGATGAAGTTGAGCAGCAGCGTGGTGACCACCTCGTCCACGCCCAGCCTTGCTTTCATCAGCGCCGGGCCCAGCAGCAGCGCGGCGCCCGCCAGCGCGGCGGCCAGCATCATCAGTGGAAAGAGCACATAGGGCGACCACTCCAGCCCCGTGCCGCCATGCATGCCGCCCACCGCCACAGCGGCCAGCGCCCCGGCGTAGAGCTGCCCCTCCGCCCCGATATTGAACAGCCGCGCCCGAAAGGCCACGGCCGCTGCCAGGCCCGTCAGGATCAGCGGCGTGGCGCGGGTAAGAGTTTCGGTCAGCGCAAACACCGAGCCGAACGCGCCTTGGAGCAGCAGCGCGTAGGTCTGCCCCACCGGCGCGCCGGCCCACAGCACCAGCAGGGCGCTGACGATCAATGTGAACACCACAGCACCCACCGGTGCCAGCACGTAGGTGGCGGGGGAGGTGTGGTTGCGTTTTTCGAGTCTCATGTGGGTTGTTCTTGTTGTTGTCGCTCAATGTGCAGCGCCTGCCATCGCGAGGCCGATGGCTTCGCGTGTCCAGTCTTCTGCGGGCCGGGCCTCGCTCAGGCGCCCGTCATGCATCACCGCCACTCGGTCGCCCAACGCCAGCACTTCGTCGAGGTCGTCGGAGATCAGCAGCACGGCGGCGCCGTTGTCACGGGCTGTGATGAGTTGCTGCTGCACAAACATCACCGCGCCAATGTCCAGCCCCCAGGTGGGCTGGTGGGCCACGATGAGTTGGGGGGCGGGCGCGGTGTTGTCCGCGCCATTCTGTGGCGGCATCAGCGCCCGGCCCAGGATGAGCTTTTGCATGTTGCCGCCCGACAGCGACCGCGCAGGCGCATCCGGTCCGCCGCCACGCACGTCAAAGGTCTCGGCCACCTGCTTTGCATGCTGGCGCGCCGCGCGGCGTTTGACCCAGAAGGCGCGAAACCAGGGGTGTGCAAACCAGGGGTGTGCAAACCAGGGGCCGCGCAGGCGTTCGGACACGGCGTTCTCCCACACGGGCAGATCCCCCACCACGCCCACGGCATGGCGGTCTTCGGGGATGCGGGCCACGCCCTGGCTCACCAGCCATGCGGGCCGGGCTTGCAGAGGGGCGCCGCGCAGGGTGACCGCGCCCGAGGAGGCTGCGCGCACGCCACACAACACATCGGCCAGCGCCACCTGGCCGTTGCCGCTGACGCCTGCAATCGCCACGATCTCGCCTGCGCGCAGGGTGAGGGACACATCGTTTAACCGGTCGCGCCCGGTGGGGGCTGTGCTCACGTGGGTCAGGACGCAGATGGGCTCGCCCACATTCTTTGCGGGGCGGCGCTTGGCCGCTTCAATGGCATGGCCCACCATCCATTGCGCCAGCTGCCCTTGTGTGGTGCCCTGCGCAGGCGCCTCGGCTACCAGCTTGCCCTGGCGCAGCACGGCCACGCGGTGCGATACGCGCAGCACCTCGCCCAGCTTGTGGCTGATGAAGATGATGGACAGGCCCTGCGTCACCATCTGCGCCAGGGTATCGAACAGCGCCTCGCTCTCCTGTGGGGTGAGCACGGCGGTGGGTTCGTCCAGGATGAGGATGCGCGCGCCCCGGTAGAGCGCTTTCAGAATTTCGACCCGCTGGCGCTCGCCCACTGAAAGGTTTCCGACGCGCGCATCGGGGCTGACGGGCAGGCCAAACTGCTGCGACACGGCCAGCAGCTTGGCGCGCGCCTCGCTGCGGCGCGAGAAGGGCTGCCACAGCGGCTCGGTGCCCAGCAGCACGTTGTCCAGCACCGTGAGGTTGTCGGCCAGCGTGAAGTGCTGGTGCACCATGCCAATTCCCGCGGCCAGCGCCGCGCGCGGCTGGCCGGGCGGCAGGGGCTGGCCGAAGACCTCGATGCTGCCTTCGTCGGCCACGTAGTGCCCGAACAGGATGGACATCAGTGTGGACTTGCCAGCGCCGTTTTCGCCCAGCAGGGCCAGCACTTCGCCGCGCGCCAGGGTCAGGCTGATGCTGTCATTGGCGATCAGCTTGCCGAAGCGTTTGGTGATGCCCGAAAGGCGCAGGACGGAAGCCGTGGACTCTGTCATTTACTTCCAGCTGGCCAAAAACGCCCGCAGCACCTTGGCCGAATTGGCCGCTGCCAGACCCATGAAGGTGCCCATTTCGTTCTCGCCTTCGCCACCACCGGCCAGGTCGCTGAGCGAACGGAAAGCGATGTAGGGCACACCATTGCTGTGCGCCACCATGGCGGTGGCGGCGGTTTCCATGTCGAGCACATTGGCCTCAAAGGTCTTGAAGGCGTACTCGCGAAAGGCCTTGTTGTCCACGAACGCCTGGCCCGATACGCCGTTGCCGCCCACTACCAGTTGCGGGCGCTGTTTCAGGCAGGTGGCGGCCAGGCAGTGCTCCAGGCCCACGTTCTGCAGGCTGCGGGCAGTGGCCAGCATCTTGGGGTCGGCTTCGAACCAGAACTTTTTGGTGAGTTTGGGGTTGGCGGCAGACCGCACCTCCACGGGGCGTGGGTGCATCATGCCGAAGGCGGGCATTGTCAGCTCGCTTTTCATCCAGGCGGGGGCGCTGTACTGGCCGGGCTTGTCTTCGCGCGCCATCAGCCATTCCATGTACTGGCCCCACTGTGCGGGCACCGTGACGTCGCCGATGTGCAGGCCGGGGTTCACGCCGCCTGCAATGCCGCTGAAGACCACATGGCTCACGTTGAAGCGGTCCAGCACCAGCTGCGTGTTCATGGCCGCGTTGGTCATGCTGATGCCGGAGAGAAACACCACTACAGGCTTGCCCTCCAGCGTGCCGGTGGTGAATTCCACGCCGTTGATGCTGTGCTTGGCGGGTTGCTGCACCTGGGGCAGCAGCACGGTCAGCTCCGGCGCAAAGGCGGAGATGACGGCGATGCGGGGCGTGTCGTCCAGCCGCACCGCCGTCTTGCCGGGCGCGGTGGCGGCGCAGCCTGCGACCACGGCGGCGAGGGTGAGGGCGCCCAGCAGGCGTGTGCACCGGGAGATCAGGGAAGGCTTGGCGGCGGGGAGGGATTGCATGGGGGTGGTACCTCGTCAAAGAAAACAGCGGTGCGCGCAGTCAACGCTTGAAAACAAACAGGCCACCGCTTTGCCGGGGTGGCCTGTGCACAGACTGGAGCGGGGGCGGGCAGGGGGGCGCCCGCCACATTCAGTGCTTACTTGGCCGTCGATTTGGGCTGGTTGTCGTCCACCTTGACGGTGAACTTGCCCGCCAGGATGTCGGCCTCTTTCGCCTTGACCTTGGCGACGATGTCTGCGGGCACCTTCTTCTCGAACGTGCCCAGGGGCGCGAGTTCAGAGCCCTTGTGCTTCATCATCGAATACGGGCCGTAGTCCTCGGCAGTGAACTTGCCCTCTTTGACCAGCTTGAGCGCGCGGTCGATGCTGGGTTCCATGTGCCAGATGGCCGATGCCACCACCGTGTCGGGGTACTTGTCCTGGGTGTTGATCACGTTGCCGATGGCGAGCTTGCCCTTTTCCTTGGCCGCATCACTCACGCCAAAGCGCTCGGCATAGAGCACGTCGGCGCCCTTGTCGATCATCGCGAAGGTGGCCTCCTTGGCCTTGGGTGGGTCAAACCAGCTGTTGATGAAGGTGATGGTGAACTCGACCTTGGGATTGGTCTCTTTGGCTCCCGCCATGAAGGCATGCATCAGGCGATTCACCTCGGGGATGGGGAAGCCGCCCACCATGCCGATCTTGTTGGTCTTGGTCATGCCTCCAGCGATCATGCCGCTCAGGTACGCGGGCTCCTGGATGTAGTTGTCGAACACGCTGAAGTTGGGCGCCTGCGGCTTGCCGGAGGAGCCCAGCAGGAAGGACGTTTTGGGGAAGTCCTTGGCCACCTTGCGGGCGGCGGCTTCCACCGCAAAGGCCTCGCCCACGATGAGCTGGTTACCGCCCGTGGCGTACTCGCGCATCACGCGTTCGTAGTCGGCGTTGCTCACGTTTTCGCTGGCCTTGTATTCGATCTCGCCCCGTGCTTCAGCGGCCTTGAGCGCCTTGTGGATGCGGCTGACCCATTGCTGCTCGAAGGGCACCGTGTAGATCGCCGCGACCTTGAGCTTGGACTGCGCTGTGGCCAGTGAGGGCGCCATCGCCATAGCAGCCGAGAGGGCCAGGGAGGTGCAGAACAGGCGTCCGGTGAAAAGGCGGCGAGTGGTCATGGTGGGGTTCCTTCAGACAAACGAACAAAGGGTTGGAGGTGCCTTTGTCAAGCAAGGAGCGCGCCAGTAGGCCCCCCGGACTGCGGCAAACCGCTGGCAAGTCTGCCAGAGGAAAGCCACCAGGTGGTAAAAATTTGCGGGCGCGGACAAGCCACCATGAAAAAAGCCACCGCCGGGCTCGATGGCCCTGCGGTGGCTGGTGCACGCCCCGGCGCGCTGTGCTCTTATTTGGTGCCAAAAATGCGGTCGCCCGCATCACCCAGGCCCGGCAGAATGTAGCCGTGGTCGTTCAGCTCGCGGTCGATGGCGGCGGTGAAGATCGGCACATCGGGGTGGGCCTTCTGCAGCGTGGCCACGCCTTCGGGGGCGGCCAGCAGGCAGACGAACTTGATGGAGCGGGGGTTGAGTTTTTTCAGGCGGTCCACACAGGCGGCGGCCGAGTTGCCGGTGGCCAGCATCGGGTCCACCACGATGATGTCGCGCTCGTCCATCTCGGACGGCATCTTGAAGTAGTACTCCACCGGCTGCAGCGTGGCCGGGTCGCGGTACAGGCCGATGTGGCCCACGCGGGCGCCGGGCACCACGTTGAGCATGCCGTCCAGAAAGCCGTTGCCCGCGCGCAGGATGGAGACCAGCACCAGCTTCTTGCCGTCGATGACCTTGCCGGTCATGGTTTCCAGCGGGGTTTCGATCTCGATGTCCTGCAGCGGCATGTCGCGCGTGACTTCGTAGGCCATCAGCGTGGAGAGTTCGCCCAGCAGGCGGCGGAAGCTGTTGGTGCTCGCGTCCTTTTTGCGCATCAGCGTGAGCTTGTGCTGGACGAGGGGGTGGGTGATGACGGTGACGTTGCTCATGGCAGGAAGTAGGAAATTGCTTTTTTTTGAAACGGGCATCAGTCTGCCAGAAACCGCGAGTAGCGCGGCAGATCGACGTTGCCCCCGCTCACGATCACGCCCACGCGCTCGCCGTGCAGCAGCTTGGCGCCATCGTCTTCGCCCGAAAAGGCCTGCGCGCCCGCAAACGCCAGAGCGCCCGTGGGTTCAACGACCACTTTCATGCGCGCTGCAAAAAAGCGCAGGGCTTCGATGAGCTGCTGGTCGCTCACGGTGACGATGTCTTCGACATGCTCGCGGATGATGGGGTAGGTGAGTTCGCCCAGGCTCGGTGCCTGCGCGCCGTCGGCGATGGTGTGCGGGTTGGGAATGCGCACGATGTGGCCCGCGCGCAGCGACTGCTGGGCGTCGTTGGCCGTCTCGGGCTCGACGCCGATCACCTTGCACCGGGGCGCCAGCGCCTGCGCGGCCAGCAGGCTGCCCGAGAGCAGGCC
>NZ_JBWKZU010000065.1:0-24681 GCF_059424825.1 Acidovorax sp. GW101-11A03
AGAACGCAGTGTCGGGCAGCGGCTGGATCAAGGTGGGCGCGCTTGAGGCGCATGCCCGGGACATCATCCAGCGCTTCAATGTGAAGGCCGGTGGCCCGCATTCGGCAGCCAAGTCGCTGTCGGGCGGCAACCTGCAGAAGTTCATCGTGGGCCGCGAGATCGACGCCAACCCGAAGCTGCTCATCGTCTCGCAACCCACCTGGGGCGTGGACGTGGGCGCGGCGGCGCAGATCCGCGGCTCCATCCTGGCGCTGCGCGATGCGGGCTGCGCCGTGCTGGTGGTGAGTGAGGAGCTGGACGAATTGTTTGAAATCTGCGACCGGCTGCATGTGGTGGCCAAGGGGCATCTGTCGCCGTCTGTGCCACGCGCCGAGGCCACGGTGGAGCGCATTGGCGAATGGATGAGTGGCCTGTGGCATGCCGACGTGCAGGCCCATCTGGCGCTGCAGCACCAGCAGCAACTTGAGCAGAACCAGGCCGGGGAGGTGCAGCATGCTTAAGCTGGAACCACGCCCCCAGGCGTCGAAACTCTGGACCTATGGCTCGCCGCTGCTGGCGCTTGCCTTCACGGTGCTGATCGGTGTGGCCCTGTTCATCGCACTGGGCAAGGACCCGGTGCGCGGGCTGCAGGTGTTCTTCTGGGAGCCCGTCAAGACGCAGTACGCCATTGGCGAACTCATGGTCAAGGCCACGCCGCTGCTGCTGATTGCGCTGGGGCTGGCCGTGTGCTTCCGCTCCAACGTATGGAATATCGGCGCGGAGGGCCAATTCGTGATCGGTGCTGTGGTGGCGGGTGGTGTGGCGCTGCTGGCCGACAAGACCACCGGCCCCTGGATCGTGCCCGCCATCCTGCTCGCTGGGGTGCTGGGCGGCATGGTGTGGGCTGGGCTCACGGCCCTGTTGCGCGACAAGTTCAACGCCAACGAAATCCTGGTCAGCCTGATGCTGGTCTATGTGGCCACGCTGGTGCTGGGCTACCTGGTCTATGGCCCGTGGAAAGACCCCATGGGCTACAACTTTCCACAGACCAAGACCTTTGACAAGGTCACGCAGATCCCGCGCCTGATGCAGGGCTCGCGCATGTCCATCGGCCTGCTGCTGGCGCTGGCCGGGGCGGCTGCGCTATGGGTGTTCTTGTTCCGCACCCGAGCGGGCTTTGCCCAGCAGGTGGGCGGCCTGGCACCGGCGGCGGCGCGCTATGCGGGCTTCTCGTCGCGCCGCGCGCTGTGGACGGCGTTGCTGATTTCAGGCGGCGCAGCGGGCCTGGCGGGTGCGCTGGAGGTGGCCGGGCCCATCGGCCAGCTCACGCCCTATGTGCCCGCGGGCTACGGCTTCGCGGCCATCATCGTGGCCTTTGTGGGGCGGTTGCACCCGGTGGGCATGATTTTGTCGGCCATCCTCATGAGCATGTTCTACATCGGTGGCGAGCTGGCGCAGTCGCGCCTGGGCCTGCCCAAGTCGCTGACCGGCGTGTTCCAGGGCTTGCTGCTGTTCACGCTGCTGGCCTGTGACACATTGATTGCCTACCGCATCCGCTGGGTGGGCACAAAGAAGGTGGTAAAGACATGAGCCCCCACACTCATCACTTCGTGTATTCGTTGCCCCCCATGGGGGTGCAAGCCTCCCTTGGGGCGGCCCGGCGGGAGGCTTGATATGGAATCCTACGCACTCCTCATCGGTGCCACGCTCAGCGCGGGTACTGTGCTGGCCATCGCGGCCTTGGGCCTGCTCATCAACGAGAAGGCCGGCATCGTCAACCTGGGGGCCGAGGGCATGATGCTCTGCGCAGCCATCGCGGGCTTTGCCACCGTGGTGCACACGGGCAACACCTGGCTGGGCTTTGCGGCAGGCATGGCGGCAGGCGCCTTGCTGGCAGCCATCTTTGGTGTGCTGGTAATCTGGCTCAACACCAACCAATACGCCACTGGGCTTGCGCTCAGTCTGTTCGGCGTGGGCTTCTCCGCGTTTGCGGGCATCAGCTACGTGCAGGCCAAGCTGCCCGAGCTGCCCAAGTACGCTATTCCCGTGCTGGGCGATGTGCCGCTCCTCGGGCCAGCGCTGTTCCAGCAGCACCCGCTGGTGTACCTCACCATGTTGCTGGTGGCGGGGCTGATCTGGTTCCTCTACCGCTCGCGCGCTGGGCTGGTGCTGCGCTCGGTGGGCGAATCGCCCGAGTCGGCCCACGCGCTGGGTTACCCGGTGCGCCGCATTCGCCTGCTGGCCGTGGTGGTGGGTGGCGCCCTGTGCGGGCTGGCGGGTGCCTATATCTCCACCGTCTATACCCCGCTGTGGGTCGAGGGCATGGTGGCCGGGCGCGGCTGGATTGCGCTGGCGCTCACCACCTTTGCCACCTGGCGCCCGGCACGGGTGTTGCTTGGGGCTTATCTGTTTGGTGGCGTGACCATGCTGCAGTTCCATTTGCAGGCCACAGGGGTGCAGGTGGCCAGCCAGTTGCTGAGCATGCTGCCCTATGTGGCCACCATCGTGGTGCTGGCGCTGATCTCGCGCAATCCCACGTGGATCCGCATCAACATGCCGGCATCGCTGGGCAAGCCGTTTTATCCGGGCTCCTGAAAGGGGTTGTCCGCGTGAAAATCTGGTTACCCTGCGGTAGATCGCACCATAATCACCGTTTTCGTCCCCCAACCTTTGCAAGTCTTACTTCTTCGATAAGGAAACCGACATGACTGATCTGCAGAAACGCTCCATGCTCAAGGTGGCAGCGCTCTCCGCCGTGGCCGCTGCTGCCCTTGTGGGCTGTGGCAAGAAGGAAGAACCGGCACCGGCCCCCGCGCCTGCACCGGCCCCCGTTGCAGAAGCACCGGCCCCCAAGCCCGAGCCACTGAAGATCGCGTTTGCCTATGTCGGCCCGGTGGGCGACGGCGGCTGGTCGTTTGCCCACGACAACGGCCGCAAGGCCATCGAGAAGGAATTCGGCGACAAGGTCGTGACGAGCTTTGTGGAAAGCGTGCCCGAGTCCGCCGACGCCGAGCGTGTGCTGCGCGACCTGGCTGGCCAGGGCAACAAGCTGATCTTCGGCACCACCTTTGGCTATATGGAATCCATGCTCAAGGTCGCTGAAGACAACAAGGGCATCAAGTTCGAGCATGCCACCGGCTACAAGACCGCCGAGAACATGCGCACCTACGACAGCCGCACCTACGAAGGTGCCTACATGGCCGGCGTGATCGCCGGCGCCATGACCAAGTCCAACACGCTGGGCGTGGTCGGCTCGGTGCCAATCCCTGAAGTGATCCGCAACATCAACAGCTTCACGCTGGGTGCGCAGTCGGTCAACCCCAAGATCAAGACCAAGGTGGTCTGGGTGAACGAGTGGTTCAGCCCCCCCAAGGAAACCGAAGCCGCCACCAGTCTGATCAACGGCGGCGCTGACGTGCTGTTCCAGAACACCGACTCGCCCGCCGTGCTGAAGACGGCGCAAGAGAAGGGCAAGCGCGCCTTCGGCTGGGATTCGGACATGACCGCCTACGGCCCCAAGGCCCACCTGGCATCGGCCATCATCAACTGGGGCCCGTACTACATCAAGGCTACCAAGGACGCGCTGGAAGGCCAGTGGGCTTCGGGCCAAAGCTGGTGGGGTGTGAAGGAAGGCGCGATTGACATCGTCTCCATCGCCGAAGACGTGCCTGCCGACACCAAGGCCAAGGTCGAGTCCATCAAGAAGGGCCTGGCCGACGGCAGCTTCGTGATCTGGAAGGGTCCGATCGTGGGCCAGGACGGCAAGGAAGTGCTGGCTAAGGACGCCGTGGCCGATGACAAGTTCCTCGGCGGCGTGAACTTCTACGTCAAGGGCGTGGAAGGCAAGATCCCTGGCGGCGAAAAGAAGTAAGCACTTCTCACCCGTCATCGGGCGGCCTCTTGGGGCTGCCCGTTCAAAAGGGCTACCTTCCAGGGTGGCCCTTTTTCATTGTTGAGTGCTTTTTTGGAGCAGGGACGATGGTCGAATCGACGTTGTGGCACCCCGTGGCACTGGCGGGTGATGTGGGGAACAGCCCATTGGCCGTGCAGTTGCTGGAGCAGCCTCTCGTGCTGTGGCGTGATGGCCTGGGTGTAGTGCAGGCCTTGGCCGATCGGTGTCCGCACCGGGGTGCGCGCTTGTCGCTGGGCCGGGTGACGGTGCAGGGGCGGCTGGAGTGCCCGTACCACGGCTGGCAGTTCGAGGGCTCGGGCCAGTGCACGCATGTGCCCGCACTGCCTGCGTTTGTGCCGCCCACCACGCACTGCGCACGGCGCCATGAGACCTGCGAGGCCCATGGCCTGGTGTGGGTACGCATTGCGCCGGGCAGTGCAGCGCTGCCCCCATTCGCCGCCGAAGAGGACGTACGCTTGCGCAAGCTCAACTGCGGCCCTTACGACGTGGCGGCCAGCGCGTCGCGCATCATCGAGAACTTTCTCGACATGGCGCACTTTGGTTTTGTGCACGAAGGCTGGCTCGGCAGCCGCGAAGCCACCGCCATCGAAGACTACCGCGTGGAGCCCACCGCCACCGGCCTGCTGGCCACGGGCTGCAAGGCCTGGCAACCCCAGTCCAATCTGCATTCGACCGCCCCGGCGCAGGTGGAGTACACCTACGAAGTCACGGCCCCGTATGCGGCTGTGCTGACCAAGGTGCCCGAGGCGGGCACTACGGCGGTGGATGGCTGGCGCGAGTCCATTGCGCTTTTCATCTGCCCGATCACTCCGGTACGCAGCCGCGTGTGGTTCCGCCTGGCCGTGGCCGATTTCGACTCACCCGACGAGAAACTGCAGGCCTTCCAGCACACCATCTTCACGCAGGACCAGCCCGTGCTGGAGTCGCAAATGCCACAGTGCCTGCCGCTCGATCTGCGTGCGGAGTTGCATACCGCCGCCGACAAGGCATCATCTGCCTACCGCCGCTTTCTGCGCCAGAGTGGCATCACCTTTGGAGTCTGCTGATGTTCAAGATCCCTCCCATCTCCGCCGAGCGCCTGCCCGGGCTGCTGCGTGCCATGCCCAAGGCCGAGCTGCACATCCACATCGAAGGTTCGCTGGAGCCCGAACTGATCTTTGCTCTGGCGCAGCGCAATGAAATGACGCTGCCTTACGCCAGCGTGGAGGCCCTGCGCAGTGCCTACGCGTTCACCAACCTGCAGAGTTTTCTCGACATCTACTACGCGGGCGCCAGTGTGCTGATTCATGAGCAGGATTTTTATGACATGGCGCGCGCCTACCTGGGCCGCGCGGCGCGCGACAACGTGCTGCATGCTGAACTCTTTTTCGACCCACAGACCCACACCGCACGCGGCGTGGCCATGGAGACCGTGATCAACGGCCTGCACCGGGCCTGTGAAGATGCGCGCACCGAGCTGGGCATCAGTGCCACGCTGATCTTGTGTTTCCTGCGCCACCTGAGCGAGGAGTCTGCGTTTGAAACGCTGGAGCAGGCCATGCCGCTCATCGACAAGATCGTGGGTGTGGGCCTCGATTCCAGCGAAGTGGGCCACCCGCCCGAGAAGTTTGCGCGTGTGTTTGCGCGCTGCCGCGAACTGGGCCTGCACCTGGTCGCCCATGCGGGCGAGGAGGGGCCGCCTGCCTACATCTGGAGCGCGCTCGATGTGCTCAAGGTCGAGCGCATCGACCACGGCGTGCAGGCCGTTCATGACGCTGCGCTGATGCAGCGCCTGGCGCAGGAGCGCATTGCGCTCACGGTGTGCCCGCTGTCCAACCAGAAGCTGTGCGTGTTCCCCAACCTGGCCGACCACAACCTCGGCCAGCTGCTCGATGCGGGGCTGGCCGCCACAGTCAACTCCGACGACCCGGCCTACTTTGGTGGCTACATCAACGAGAACTTTACCCAGGTGTTTGCCGCCACGGGCCTCACGGCCAAACATGCCTACCAGCTGGCGTTCAACAGCTTCGAGGCGAGTTTTGCGGGCAATGCCGACAAGCGGGTGTGGGAGCACAAGCTCAAGGAAACCTTTGAGCGGTGCGTGGAGCACGATTACTGAAGCCTGCGGCAGGCCTCTGCCCTGGAGGCCTTCACGGTAAAATACGTCACAAAGGCTGCTGTCCCGGCAGCCTTTTGTTTTTTCTGTTTTCGGGACCATGTAGAGGACCACCATGTACAAAAACCTCGCAGCCACGCTCGTGGCCGCCTGTTTTTTTTCCCCCGTTTTTTCCCAGACCACACCCGCCAAGGGCAACGCCGCCGAGCCCGTCAAGGCCGGTTTTGTCTATGTCTCGCCCATCACCGAAGCGGGCTGGACGCGCCAGCACGAAGAAGGCCGCAAGGCCGTTGAGGCGGCGCTGGGCCCGCAGGTGAAAACCACCTTTGTCGAGAACGTGGCTGAGGGGGCCGATGCCGAGCGCGTGATCCGCGACCTGGCGGCCACGGGCCACCAGATCATCTTCACGCCCAGCTTTGGCTACATGGAGCCCACGCTCAAGGTGGCGCAGGACTTCCCCGGCGTGAAGTTCGAGTCCATCACCGGCTACAAGCAGGCCGCCAATGTGGCCACGGCCAACGCGCGTTACTACGAAGGCCGCTACCTCGCAGGCATTGCTGCAGGCCGCATGAGCAAGACGGGTGTGGCCGGGTTTGTGGCGGGTTTTCCCATCCCCGAGGTGCTGCAGGGCATCAATGCCTTCACTCTGGGCATGCGCTCGGTGAACCCGCAGGCCACTGTCAAAGTGGTGTGGCTCAACGTGTGGTTCGACCCGCCCAAGGAGCGTGACGCGGCCATGGCGCTGTTCAACCAGGGCGTGGATGTGATTGCGTTCCACACCGGCTCCACCGCCGTGATGGCGGCTGCGCAGGAGCGCGGCAAGATGGCGGTGGCCTACCACTCGGACATGCGCAAGACCGGGCCGGACGCCCAGATCGTGGCCGTGACGCACCAGTGGGGCGCCTACTACGCCGAGCGCGTGCGCGCCGTGCAAAACGGCAGCTGGAAAAGCGCCAATGTCTGGGGCGGCGTGCGCGAGGGCATGATCCGCGTCGGTGACTTCGGCACCAAGGTGCCTGCCGCCGTGCAGCAGGAGGTGCTCAAGGCGCAGAAAGCTGTGGGAGCGGGCCAGCTCCAGCCTTTCCGCGCAGGCAAAGCGCCGGTGCGCGACAACGAAGGGCAGGAGCGCATTGCCCCCGGCCAGGCGCTGGCGGATGCGCAGATCCTGCAGATGAACTGGCTGGTGGAGGGCGTGGTGGGCAAGCTGGCGCGCTAGGAGCGGCTAAAAAACTCTTCTGGCGTCGTTGCAGCGTCTTGTCGTACTACTCGTACTGCCTGCGACGCAGCGCCTAGCCAGAACCGCTTCGCTGAGTTTTGTTCGCCGCTCTAAGTGGCCATCACCACCACGCGTTTGCCGCCAACCCCATAGCCACTATGGGGCGCGCCGTATACAAGCAGCGCCCCCTGCCGCTAAGCTCGCCCCCATGCCTGTATACCGATCTGCCCTTTTGCGCTTTGCCGACGACGGCCGCGCCCTGTATGACGAAGATGGCCTGCTGGCCGTGGGTCCCGATGCCCGGGGACGCCAGCGTGTGCTGGCGGCGGGTGCCTGGCAGGCCCTGGCGCCGCAATTTGCAGGTGAGCCCGTGGTGCACCTGCCGGGGCGCATCCTGGCGCCGGGGTTTGTGGACATGCACATCCACTTTCCGCAGACCGATGTGATCGGCTCCCCTGCCGACGGCCTGTTGCCTTGGCTGGAGAACTACACCTTCCCCCACGAGTCGCGGTTTGCGGACCCAGGCTACAGCCAGCAGGTGGCCGAATTTTTTGTGGCCGAGCTGCTGCGCAACGGCGTGACCACGGCACTGGCGTTTTCCACCTCGCACCCCGCGTCGGCCGATGCCCTGTTTGCCGAGGCGCAGCGCCAGCAGATGCGCCTGATCACCGGCAAGGTGCTGCAGGACCGCCACTCGCCCGACGGCGTGCGCGATGACACCGAGCAGAGCCTGATCGACACCGAGGCGCTGATCCAGCGCTGGCACGGCGTGGACCGCCTGGGCTATGCCATCACCCCGCGTTTTGCGCCCACCAGCACCCCCGAGCAGCTGCGCGGCGCGGGCGAGCTGGCCGCGCGCTATCCCGATGTGTGGATCCAGTCGCATGTGGCCGAGAACCTGGACGAGATCCGCTGGGCGCGCGAGCTGTTCCCGGCCTCGCGCAGCTACCTGGGCGTGTACGACGACTTCGGCCTGATGCGCGAGCGCGCGGTGTATGCCCACTGCATCCACTTTGACGACGACGACCGCGCACTGATGCGCGACACGGGCGCCACGGCGGCCGTCAGCCCCACCAGCAACCTGTTTCTTGGCAGCGGCTTTTTTGACTACGCCGGCGCCGACCGCGTGGGTTTTGGCTACGGCCTGGCCAGCGACGTGGGCGGGGGCACCAGCTTCAGCCCCTTCCACACCATGATGGCGGCCTACTATGTGGGGCGAGAGGGCCAGACCAAGCAGGGTCTGAGCCTGTCGCCCCAGCAGCTGTGGTGGCAGCACACGGCGGGCGCTGCCCGGGCGCTAGGCCTTGCGGGCGTGGTGGGCAACCTGCAGCCCGGCTGCGAGGCCGATTTTGTGGTGCTCAACCCGGCGGCCACGCCGCTGCTGGCGCGCAAGAGCAGCCAAGCGCGCAACCTGGAAGAGCTGCTCTTTGCGCTGATCGTGCTCGGCGACGACCGGGTGGTGGAGCAAACCGTGATTTCTCAAGCAAAATACGGCTCCCGCGCCTGATCATCAAGCGCTGGTAGCTACACATTTAATAGCGCCTGGCGGTTTTCATGAAAAACCGCCGGGCCACTGCGCAGGGAGTTCTGCTATGAGCATCAAGAGCGATAAATGGATCCGCCGCATGGCGGCCGAGCACGGCATGATCGAGCCCTTCGAACCCGGCCAGGTCCGCGAGGCGGAGGGCCGCAGGATCATCAGCTACGGCACCAGCAGCTACGGCTACGACATCCGCTGCGCGCCTGAATTCAAGGTGTTCACCAACATCCATAGCACGGTGGTGGACCCGAAGAACTTCGACGAGAAGAGTTTTGTGGATTTCGAGGGCGAGAGCTGCATCATCCCGCCCAACAGCTTTGCGCTGGCGCGCACGGTCGAATACTTCCGCATCCCGCGCAACGTGTTGACCGTCTGCCTGGGGAAGAGCACCTACGCGCGCTGCGGCATCATCGTCAACGTGACCCCGTTCGAGCCCGAATGGGAGGGCTATGTGACGCTGGAGTTCAGCAACACCACGCCGCTGCCCGCACGCATCTACGCGGGCGAGGGCTGTGCCCAGGTGCTGTTCTTCGAGAGCGACAAGGACGATGTCTGCGAGGTCAGCTACCGCGACCGGGGCGGCAAGTACCAGGGCCAGGTGGGTGTGACGCTGCCCAAGGCCTGATTCGGCAGGGGGCGCGGTGTGGCCCCCGGGCTTTCGTCCTACGTGGCCTCAGCCGCTTGGCTGAATGGCAGGCCACAGTGTTTTTTTTAGCATGAACCCATGCCGCCGCGCGGTCTGGCGGCTGGATGGAGCCTTGCCATGCTGACCTTTGTTGCACCTTCTGCGCCCGCCACCCAGGCCGAGGCCCCGTGCCCGGGGCTGGCTGCCGGGGGCCCACCGGCCACCTACTGGCCTTGCGAGCTGCTCAATGCGTTCGCGCTGAAGATGGCCGCGAGCGGCCACTGCGTGAACATGTCCATGATGCTGGGCCACCGCCCCTATGCGCTGGAGCAGCTGGCGCTGGCGCGCGGGGCGGCAGATGGCGAACTGCACCACCTGGCTGCCCAGTTGCAGGCCTACTTCGACAGCCCCCGGCCGGGGTAGCAGGGGGCCGATGGCCTGCTATTTAGCCAAGCGGCTGAGGGTACTCAGGCCTCCACACACACCCGGTTGCGGCCCTGGCCCTTGGCTTCGTAGAGCGCCATGTCGCTGCGCCGCAGGATGGCCGCGCCGCTGTCGTCGGCGCCCCGCATGCTGGCCACGCCAGCACTCACGGTGATGGTGCCCACCACCGGGTCCTGCTGCTGGGCCATGGCGGTGACCAGGGTCTGGGCAATCGCGCGTGCGCCTTCCAGGTCGGTGTCGGGCAGCAGCGCCACAAATTCCTCGCCCCCCAGCCGAGCGATCACGTCTGAGCCGCGCAGCCGGGTTTCGAGCGTGCGCGCCAGCCGGCGCAAGACCTCGTCCCCGGCCTCGTGGCCGTAGGTGTCGTTCACGCGCTTGAAATGGTCCACGTCCACGGCGATCACGCTCAATGGCCGGGTGCTGCGCCGGGCCAGCGCCAGTGCAAACGCCATCTGCGATTCAAAACCGCGCCGGTTCAGCAGCCCGGTGAGGGCGTCGGTGCGGGCCTGCAAGTCGAGAGCGCGGTTGGCGGCCTCCAGCTCCAGGGTGCGCAGGCGCACCTTTTCTTCCATGGCCTCGCGCGCGGCCAGCAGCCGGTGGGTCATTCGGCCCAGTGCCTGGGAGAGCTGGTGCACCTCGCGGTTGCTGTCCATGGCCGGGATGTTGCTGCCGGGGCGGCCCGCCTCCACGGCGCTGGCGGCGTCGGCCAGCGCATACAGGTCCTCGCTCAGGCGGCGTGCGGCCATCCAGGCCAGGCCCGACGCCATGAGCGCTGCGGCCAGGCCGATGGCCAGGGCCAGGCGCACGGTACCGTCGGCCTCGGCAAACGCCAGCTCGACCGGCTGGCGCGCCACGATGCGCCAGCCCAGGTCGCTGGCAGCATTGCGGGCCTGCAGCTGCGTGGCGGCCGTGAGGTAGTGCTTGCCGTCCAGCCAGGGCACCACGGCAGTCTGCAGGCGCCCGCCATCGCGGTTGTTGTTGACGTGGACGCCTTCGGGCAGGCGCTGGCCTGCGGCTTGCAGCGTGGTGCTGTGCCGCCGGGGGGCCAGGATCAGCTTGCCCTGGCGGTCGAAGATGAAAAGTTCCACCGCGTTTTCTGCCGAGGTGGATGGCGCGAGGCCTTCCAGCACCTCGCGCGTCCATTCCCAGCTGCCGTGGATGCCCAGCACGCCCACGGTGGTCGGACCGATGCGGATGGGGGCTGCGAAATCGACAAACCGGTGCGGCTCGCCCGAAGCGGTGGGAGGCAGCAGGCTCTCCAGCAACTGGGCAGGGTGCACATCGCCCACATGTACCTCCTGCAAGCCGCGCTGGAACCAGGGGCGCTGCGCCACGCTATGGCCTTGCAGCAGGCCGCCCGTGGCGTTGCGCACCACACCTTGTGCGTCGGCCACGCCGATCCAGAGGTTGCTCGGCTCCATGGCCTGGCTGCGCGCCAGCATGTGCTGGGCCTCGGGTGAATCCAGTCCTGCGGACCAGATCGTTGCGGCGCTGGCTAGCACCTCGGCCTCCAGGCTGCGCTGCATCAACCCATTGGCCAGCAGCTTGCTCGCGTTGTCGGCCACGGTCTGAAGCGAAAGCCCTGCATCGCGCCGGATGTGGTGTTTGAGCAGCTCGCCAAAACCCAGCGACAGCAGCACCGCCAGCAGGATGACCAGCGTGCCGAACACCAGCGCAATCTGCATGCGCAGGCTGTGGTCGGAAAAGCGTGCGAGCAGGGCCATGGACGGGCCTCTCAGGTGGCGGGGGGCTGTGCGGTGCCCTGGCGCATGGCCAGGCGTGCGGCGGCCAGGTCCCAGCCGGCCCAGCCACAGCTCTTGAACAGCACCGGCCCGGAGGGGGCACGGGGCGTCCAGGGGCCGCAGACCACGTCCCGCAGCACGGGCAGTGCTGCCACGTCCAGCCCGGCTTGCAGCAGATCGCCCGCCTCGTGGCTGGCGTCGGCCGTGTCCACCACGATGCTGCCGTGCCCTGCCACGTGCTGGCACAGCGCGGGCGCCAGCTCGGCCATGGCGGGGGTGAAGGCGCCCACCGCCGTGATGAACGCATCGGCCCGGGGCGTGGCGTGCAGCACCAGGCTGCTGGCCGTGGTGCAGACGGCCACCAGGGGGCAGTGGGGCAGGGCGGCATCGGCGTCGGCCACCACGCGCACCTGGGCGCCCAGTGAACGCACCTGCTCGGCCAGGGTGTTGGCGCTGGCGGCGCTGCGCGAGGCGATCCAGACCTCCTTCACACCGAGCCCGAGCACAAAGGCTTCGGCATGGGCCAGGCCCTGCACCCCGGCGCCCACGATGAGCAACGGGCCTTGCGGTGCGGGTGCCAGGTGCCGCGCCGCCAGCAGAGAGACTGCAGCCGTGCGCCGGGCCGTGACGGTGGGGCCGTCCAGCACCAGCTGGCGTGCGCCGGTGGCAATGTCGAACACCACCACGTCGCCCTGGATCGAGGGGCGTCCGGTGCCCGCGTTGGCGGGCGTGAAGGTGATGAGCTTGGTCATGGCCACGCTGCGGTCGGTGGCAGGCATCAGGAACAGGCTGCCGCCCTGGGCCAGGGGCAGCACGCTGCGGGCAGGCACCGAGACGGTGCTGTCGTGCAGCAGCTTGGCAATTTCGTCGGCCAGGGCCGACCAGGGCAAGCGCTGCGCGGTGGCGGCGGCATCCAGGGTGCCAGCGACCAGGGTAGAGGGGGCAAAAGACATGGCCTGACTGTACACAGCGGCCAGCGCTTCCGGGCTGTTTGGCGGGTGCATTTCCCCGTTTTTCAGGGCATTCCCGGGGCGCTGGATCCCGGGTTGGCTCAGTGCGTTGCGCCAGCCTGCAAGCTGATGTCCTGGGGCGCCAGCACAGCGGCCCACAGCGCGGCGTGGATGCCGCGCACCATGTCGCGCAGCGGCAGGTGGGGTGCACCCTGCCCGGTGAGCCAGGGCACATGCACAAAGCCTCCCCTTGCCCCGGCAGGGCCCGCACCCTGGGCCAGCAGGTGCAGCAGGCCATACAGCACATGGTTGCATACGAAGGTGCCAGCCGTCTGCGACACCTCGCAGGGCAGGCCCGCCCGCTGCACGGCGCGCAGCATGGCCTTGATGGGCAGGCTGGCAAAGTAGGCGGCGGGCCCCTCGGTCGCCACAGGGGTGTCGATGGGCTGGGCACCGGTGTTGTCGGGGATGCGGGCGTCGTTGATGTTGATGCCGATGCGCTCCAGCGACAGCGCACTGCGACCGCCCGCCAGGCCCAGGCACACGGTCAGTGCAGGCTGGTGCGTGTGCACCAGCGCAGCCAGCCGCTGCAGCGACAGCCCAAACACCGTGGGCAGCTGCGCAGCCACCACCCGGTGGCCGCCAATCCGCTGGCCGTGCAGCGCCTGGGCAATCAGCCAGCTGGGGTTGAGCGGATCACCGCCGAAGGGGTCGAAGCCGGTGAGCAGGATCACCTGGTCGGGTGCGGGCGTGAGGTGGCGGGTGTCGTTGATCATGGGCGGTGGGGCGGACCTGTGGCAGGCGTGCATCGTAGTTCGCCCGGGCTGCGCCTGCACGGCGCGTAATATCCAGCATTGGCCTTCCACCCGCAGGAGGGCCCAGGAGATCTGGCATGAAATGGGAAGGCAATCGCGAATCCGACAACGTGGAAGACCGCCGCGGCGATGGTGGCGGTGGAGGGGGCGGATCGCCGGTATTCGGCGGGCGCAGCATTGGCATCGGCACCATCGTCATCGCCCTGCTGGGGGGATGGGTGCTGGGCATCAATCCGTTGACGATTCTGGGGCTGCTCAGCGGTGGCGGGCCACCGGCCCATGTGCAGCAGCAGGGGCCTGCGCAGCGCCCGCCCGCAGACGACACCATGGCCCGGTTTGTGTCTACCGTGCTGGCTGACACCGAGGACGTGTGGGGCCAGGTGTTCCGCCAGGGAGGCGGCCGCTACCAGGAGCCGCGCCTGGTGCTGTTCCGGGGCGCCACGCCCACGGCCTGTGGCACAGGCCAGGCGGCGATGGGCCCGTTCTACTGCCCGGCCGACCAGAAGGTCTACATCGACCTGGGCTTTTACGAAACCCTCAAGAACCGACTGGGCGCACCTGGCGACTTTGCACAGGCCTATGTGATTGCCCACGAGGTGGGCCACCATGTGCAGAACCAGCTGGGCATCAGCGGCAAGGTGGACCAGATGCGTGGCCGCGTGAGCAAAGCCGAATACAACGCGCTGTCGGTGCGGCTGGAGCTGCAGGCCGACTGTTTTGCGGGCGTGTGGGCCCACCATGCGCAGAATGCGCGCCAGATCCTGGAGCAGGGTGATGTGGAAGAGGCCATGAACGCGGCGGCCAAGATTGGCGACGACGCGCTGCAGCGCGCCCAGGGCGGCGCCGTGGTGCCCGAGAGCTTCACCCACGGCACCAGCGCCCAGCGCCAGCGCTGGTTCCACAACGGCCTGCAGAACGGCAGCGTGAAGGCCTGCGACACCTTCGCTGCGCGCAGCCTGTAGGCTGTAGGCCACCGCAGCCCGCACGGGTTTTGAAAGCCACGGCCCATGTCCTCCGCAGCGCCCCTGGCGGCGCCTTCCCAGCGGGCGCCTGACCCGGCAACGCAGCCCTCGGGCACTGCGGCGGCGTGGTCGGCGGCGGCGGTCACCGTGCCCCATGCGGTGGGCCTGGGGCTGCTGGCCTTTGCGCCCCTGGCGGGCGACTACTCCCTGGCGGCGCTGGCCCTGTGGTCGGCTGCGCTGCCAGGCCTGCTGCTCACCCTGCTGGCGCCCCGCGCGGGCGTGGTGTATGCGCCTACCACGGTGGTGGCGCTGCTGTTTGCTGCGGTGCTGGCCACTGCCCATGGTGCGGCACCCGCGCTGGGATTGAGCGCGCGGCAGGTGCTGGCCGTGAGTGGGGCCACGGTGGCGCTGGCGTTTGTGTTCCAGTGGCTGCTGGGTGTGCTGCGGCTGGCTTCGGTGGCTCGGTTCCTGCCCATTTCAGTCACCCACGGGTTTGCGGCGGGCGTGGGCCTGTCGATGGTGCTGGGCCAGGTGCGCAACGGCTTTGGCGCGGGGGCGGCCGCACCCTGGGATGCCCTGCTGGGCTGGCATGCGCTGGCGGCCGGGGCCGTGGTGGGGCTGGCCTGGTGGCTGCGGGGCCGCTGGCCCCGCATGCCCGGCCTGCTGACGGCGGTGGCCGTGGTGGCGCTGGCCGTGGCTTTGGCGGGCTTCTGGGGCGCCGGGCTGGGGGCTGTGTTTGTGCCCGCCGTGCAGCCCAGCGCATTCGCCTGGCCGCCGCTGCCCGACTGGAGCGGCATCCCCTGGATGGCCCTGGCGCAGCAGCAGGGCTCGGCCCTGGTGGTGCTGGCGCTCCTGATGGCGCTGGTTAACAGCCTGGAAATCCTGGTCTTCAACCAGGAGCTGGAGCTGGACCACGGCCTGCGTGGCGACGCCAACCTGGCCCTGCGCCGCGAAAGCCTGCTGGGCGCGCTGTGTGGCCTGGCGGGCATGATCCCGGCATCGACCAGCGCGTCGCGCTCGCGCATCGTGCTGGCGCAGGCCGGGACATCACGCGACGCCCCGCGCTGGCACGCCGCCATCATGCTTGGCGTGGCCATCACGGGGCCGTGGTGGCTGCACTGGGTGCCCATGGCCTGTCTGGCGGGGGGGCTGGTGCTGGCCGGGCTGATGCAGGTGCCGGGGCTGATGTGGTCGCTGGGCTATGCGCGCCGCTCGCGCGTGACCTGGGCGCAGAGCTGGCTGGTGGCCCTGGTGTTTGCGGTGATGGGCGGTGTGGGTGCGCTGGTGGCGGGCCTGGTGGTGGCCACCTTTGTGCTGCTGCACGACTCGGCCGCCACGGTGCTGCGCCATGTGCGGCTGGATGGCGAGCTGCGTTCGCGGCGCCTGCGCCGGGCGGGGTCTGACACCTGGCTGGCGCCGCGCATGAACCAGGTGGCTGTGTTCGAGCTGCAGGGCGTGATGTCGTTTGGCGTGGCGGCCCACCTGGCCGAGCAGGTGCGCATGCTGCTGCAGCCGCGCCACCGCTGGGTGATTCTGGACGCAGGCCGTGTGCCCGCCTGGGACAGCACGGCCCTGGCCCAGCTGCGCGCGCTGGTGCGCGACCTGGGCCAGCAGGGCATTGCCGCCGCCGTGGCGGCGCTCGACCCCCTGGCCGCCGAACACGCGGGCGAACAGGTGCGCGCCTTTGCCGACCTGGACCGTGCGCTGGAATGGGCCGAGGCCGGCATCCTGGCGCAACGCCCCATCGAGCAGCGCCCCGCGCGCCCCGAGCGCGACCTGCTGGGCGAAATCGGCGAAGGCGTGCCCCGCGCCGCCGCCGACGCGCTCATGGCCCTGCTGGAGCCGCTGGACGTGCCCGCCCACGGCGTGGTCTTCCGCGCGGGCGACACCGACCACGACCTGCTGGTGGTCAAGTCGGGCCACATCACCCTGGTGACCCTGTGGCCGCCCGACAAGGGCCTGCGCCTGGCCACCGTGGGGCCGGGCATGGCCTTTGGCGAGATGGCTTTCCTCAACGGCGCGGCCCGCAGCGCCTGCGCCGGGGCCGAGCGCGGCCCCGCACACCTGGTGCGGCTGTCGCGCGCGCACTTTGACGCTTGGGCCCGGCAATACCCCGAGGCCGCACTCACGGTGATGAATAACCTCGCGCAGATCGGGGCGAGGCGGCTGGCGGTGACCACGCGCCAGCTGCGGGCTGTGCTGGAGTGACTTTTACAAGAAAAAATCGGCCTCTGCGCTCAATGGGTAAGCCTTTTTAGCTATCAAAAGAGTAGTAAATAGGGGCTTTGCGCTGCCTGTGGCCCCGTGTGGCATGCCGCTCTTTACCGCAAAAAATCGCTTTTTGGGCCACCGGTGCGACAATAGAGGGCTGCGAGCCTGTTCATGACCTCGCGCGGCCCCCGGTGCCGCGGGAGATCGTGAGCAGGTTCTAGCGCAACGCCCCAACAGTCCCCGGCGCACGGCACATTGCCCGCTGGGGCCCTCTCTGCGGCGTTGCACTCCTCGCCGGGCCACCAGCCCGGCTGCGGTTTGCGCCTTGCAGCCAGCCCCCTCCCAAGGGCGTGCCACATTGCTCAGACATAAATTCAGCGTCGCTACAAACACGCTTTTAATGACTAGTTCCTTCTCCAATCTATCGCTGGCCGAGCCGCTGGCACGTGCCGTGGCCGAAATGGGCTACGAGTCCATGACGCCCATCCAGCAGCAGGCCATTCCGGTCGTGCTCACCGGCCAGGACGTGATGGGTGCCGCCCAGACCGGCACCGGCAAGACCGCCGCCTTCTCGCTGCCCCTGTTGCAGCGCCTGCTCAAGCACGAAAACAGCTCCACATCACCTGCGCGCCACCCGGTGCGCGCCCTGGTGCTGCTGCCCACGCGCGAACTGGCCGACCAGGTGGCCCAGCAGATCGCGCTGTACGCCAAACACACCAAGCTGCGCAGCACCGTGGTGTTTGGCGGCATGGACATGAAGCCCCAGACCATCGAGCTGAAAAAAGGTGTCGAGGTGCTGGTGGCCACGCCGGGTCGTCTGCTGGACCACATCGAGGCCAAGAATGCGGTGCTCAACCAGGTCGAGTACGTGGTGCTCGACGAGGCCGACCGCATGCTGGACATCGGCTTCCTGCCCGACCTGCAGCGCATCCTGAGCTACCTGCCCAAGCAGCGCACCACGCTGCTCTTCAGCGCCACGTTCTCGCCCGAGATCAAGCGCCTGGCCAGCAGCTACCTGCAGAACCCCATCACCATCGAGGTGGCCCGCCCGAACGAGACGGCCTCCACGGTGGAGCAGCGCTTCTACAGCGCCAATGACGACGACAAGCGCCGCGCCATCCACCAGGTGCTCAAGACGCGCGGCATCAAGCAGGCCTTCATCTTCGTGAACAGCAAGCTCGGCTGCGCCCGCCTGGCGCGCAGCCTGGAGCGCGAAGGTCTCAAGACGGCGGCGCTGCACGGTGACAAGAGCCAGGACGAGCGCCTCAAGGCGCTCGAAGCCTTCAAGAAGGGCGAAGTGGACCTGCTGGTGTGTACCGACGTGGCCGCGCGCGGCCTGGACATCAAGGACGTGCCCGCTGTGTTCAACTTCGACGTGCCTTTCAACGCCGAAGACTATGTGCACCGCATCGGCCGCACGGGCCGTGCAGGCGCCTCCGGCCTGGCCGTCACGCTGGTGTCGGGCAGCGATGCCCGCCTGGTGGCGGACATCGAGAAGCTCATCAAGAAAAAGATCGAGCTGGAAGCCGTTGAATACGACGAAGACCAGCCCCGGGGCCGCATCAACGACGGCCGCCGCGCCTGGCGCGAAGCGGGTGAGACGGGCGATGGCCGCGATGCCTTGGGTGCATCGGCTCCCCGCCGCGAACGTGATCGTGACTACCGGGGGGGGCGTGAGTCCCGCGATCCGCGCGATCAGCACCGGGGCTTCCGTCCCGCCGCAATCTCGCGCGACCCGTTCTTCGAGAAACCCTACGAGGCCAGCGCGGCCTCCGATGCCGCCCCCGCCTGGGAGGCCGCCACCAAGTCTGCGCCGCGCAGCAGCATCTCGGCCAACATCAAGCCCAAGCGCAAGGTGGCCGCACTGTTCAAAGCCGCAGCCCAGCCAGAGACGACGGCACAGTCCTGATTGGATTTTTTTGAGCAGAATTGCGCTCTAACGCTTTCTGATTAAGCGCTGCAAGCTATCGAAAAGATAGCAAATTGCTGCCAGCAGGCGTAGCCCGGATTTACCCGCCGGGCTGTTGCGCCTGTTCGCAGTGCACTTGCAGCAATTCCCGCTCGGCCAGCGTGGCGCCAAAACGCACGGCGCTCAGGCAGCCACCCCAGACGCAGCCGGTGTCCAGCCCCAGCAGGTCACTGCGGTTGAGCCAGCCCAATGTGGACCAGTGCCCAAAGGCCATCACGGTGCCTGCTGTGCGGCGCCCTGGCACGTCGAACCAGGGCATGAGCCCGGGCGGGGCGGCGCTGGCGCTTTCAGTGCTTTCAAAATCCATCACCCCGTCGGCCGAGCAAAAGCGCAGCCGGGTGAGGGCGTTCACGATCACGCGCAGCCGGTCGGTGCCGGTGAGTGGGTCGCTCCAGCGGTCGGGGGTGTTGCCATACATGGCCTGTAAGAAGGCGGGCAGCTCGGGGCTGCGCAACACGGCCTGCACCTCATCGGCATAGGCCAGCGTGTCGGCCACCGACCAGGCGGGCAAGACACCGGCGTGCACCATCAGCAAGGTCTGCCCGGCATGTGTGTGCGCGCGGGCCAGGGGCTGCTGGCGCACCCAGGCGAGCAGGGCCTCGCGGTCGGGGGCGTCCAGCACGGAGGCCAGCGTATCGCGCCGCGAAGGCTTGCGCGCCCCTGCGGCGGCGGCCAGCAGGTGCAGGTCGTGGTTGCCCAGCAGGCAGCGGATGGCGTCGCCATGGCGCATGCTGCGGCGCAGCACGGCGGCTGAATCGGGCCCCCGGTTGACCAGATCGCCGAGCAGGTAAACGGTGTCGCGGCTGGCAGAAAAGCCGATGGTGTCCAGCAGGCGGCCCAGGGCGCTGTCGCAGCCCTGGATATCGCCGATGCAATAAATGGCCATGGTGTAGTGTGGATGGGATGGAGTGTGGATTTTCTGCCGAGGCGGTGGGGGATTACACCAGGAGCGCAGCAGGGGCCTGCAAGTCGGCGCGCGTCCCTTGGCGCCTTGTCCGTACGGGGCTCCAGTTTGGTGTAGGGGGATATTCGTGAAAAGGTGCCGCAGTACCCATCTCAGGGGCTTGAAAAAGGCAAACACTCCCCAATGCGGGGTCCGGGTATTCGCACTGGATGAATATAGACCCCGGTTATTTGTGGTTTTCTCGGAGAAAATTTGCAGGCTGTGCTTCCCTGTCGAGGGATTATTCCTATAATCGCGTCGTCACCAACCTCACACTTCTTATTCAGACACCATGACCAGCTACAAAGAACTTTTGAAGCAGCGGGAAGCCCTTGAGCAACAAATCAGCGAAGCACGGCGCCGCGAGTTGTCCGACGCTGTGTCACAGGTTCGTGCACTGGTCGCCGAATATGGCCTGACCGCCCAGGATGTATTCCCTGCCGGCAAGGCCGCAGGCAAAACCGGCCGCAGCTCCACGGCAGGTTCCAAGGTGGCACCCAAGTACCGCGACCCCGCAACCGGCCAGACCTGGACAGGCCGTGGCAAGGCGCCCAAGTGGATTCAAAACGAAAACCGCGAGAAGTTCGCGATTTGAGGGTGTACAACCCCTGCGACCAAAAAGCCCGCTGATGCGGGCTTTTTTTATGGGTGCGTGCAGAGGGTGAAGACATGGCTGCGAGCCGCAGTTCCCAAGACGGAGATGCTTGCTGCGGTTCTGTCGGTATCTGCAGATTCCGTATCTGCTGGTTTGTGGGTTTCAGTCGCCGGCATTTTGCTGACGGGCCAGTTCGCGCAGTGCGTTGGCGGTGAAATCGTCGGCTGGAAAGAACGACTCCACAGCCAACTCCTGCAATGTCACATCCACCGGGGTGCCGAATATCGTGGTGGTGCTGATAAGCGACAGCATGCCGTGCACGCTCTCGAAACAAAACGGCATGACCACGCCCAGCATTTCCCCGGCCAATACCAGCGGCGTGGTTTCTTTGGGGGCGGGGTATTCCTGCAACTCGGCCTGCAACGCGATCAGGGTGGGGTCGGCCGTGGCCTGGATTTGCTGGCGCAGGCGCTCGAACAGATGCGCGCGCCATTGCGCCAGGTTGGCAATGCGGGGCGCGAGGCCCTGGGGGTGCAGGCTGAGGCGGAACACATTGATGGGCGGCGCCAGCAGCTCGGGGCTGACATGGGCAGACAACAGGGCCAGCGCGGCGCGGTTGGTGGCCACCACGTTCCAGCAGCGGTCGAGCGCAATCGCAGGGCAGGGCTCGTGGCCCTTGAGCACCAGCTCCACCGCCTGGCGGGCGGCGGCCAGGGCCGGGTCGTCCAGCGCGCGTTCGCGGTACATCGGCGCATAGCCCGCCGCCACCAGCAGGGCGTTGCGCTCGCGCAGCGGGATGGCCAGGCGCTCGCACAGGCGCAGCACCATGTCGCGGCTGGGGTTGGTGCGGCCGGTTTCCATGAAACTCACATGGCGGGTGGAGATGTCCGCTTCGTCGGCCAGCTCCAGCTGGCTCAGGTGCCGCTGCTGGCGCCAGGTGCGCAGGTGGTCGCCAAACGAGGTGGGCCCCGCCGTTGCCGCGCGGTGCGGCAGGGGATGGCGGGGGGGGCGGTGCGGTGCGGAGTTGGTGGAGGTCATGGCCGCATCCTAGGTGCAAACCGTGCACGGGCCATTACCTGCCAGGTCATCGACGGCATGCGTCGGGGCGGGAACGATGGAGGCTTCTTCCATCCGTTGTTTCATCCACCAAGGAGTTTTCCATGTTTGCCAACCTGATGTCTTCCCCCCGACTCCTGCGTGCCGTGGTCTGGTTTGATGCCTCGACGGGCGTCTTGCTGGGCGCGTTGCACCTGCTGCTCACGGCGCCGCTGGCCGAATGGCTGGGCCTGCCTGCAGGGCTGCTGCAGGCCACTGGTGTGATGCTGCTGGGCTACGCCGCGCTGGCCATTGCGATTGCCCGGTCCGAACCCATGCCCCGGGGCTGGCTGTGGGTGCTGATCGTGGGCAACTTTGCTTGGGCAGTGGCCAGCCTGGCTCTGCTGCTGGGCTCCACGCTCACGCCCACGCTGCTGGGCCAGGCCTATCTGCTGGTGCATGTGGTGTCGGTGGCGCTGCTGGCCGAGTTGCAGTGGTGGGGCGTGCGCCGCCTGCGTGTGTGGGCAGCGGCATGATGGCGTCTCTCTGTTTGCTATACAAAATATAGCTGACTTTGCTTGTCTATCAGGCGGGAACGGCCTTTTTTGCTTGAGAAATGCCCTCCGCCGCATGGCGGGAGGCCGCCGCCACATCCCGGGGCGGTAAGGCCCCACGATTGCACCGCCATGCAGGACTGCCAGAATAGGTCGTGTTGCCTTTCACAGGAGTCCGCCATGGCCACTTCACGCAAGTCGTCGCCCCAGCCCGCCCGCCACGCGTTTGCCAACACCCTCAAGAGCTTCAGGACAGCGTCTGGCAAAGACGGCCAGTTCTACTCGCTGCCCGCGCTGGCCAAACAGTTTCCAGAGATCAAGCGCCTGCCGGTATCGATCCGCATCGTGCTCGAATCGGTGCTGCGCAATTGCGATGGCCGCAAGGTGACGCCGGAGCATGTGGAGCAGCTGGCCCGCTGGGCGCCGAACGCCGAGCGCAAGGACGAGATCCCCTTCGTCGTCTCGCGCGTGGTGCTGCAGGACTTCACCGGCGTGCCGCTGCTGGCCGACCTGGCCGCCATGCGCAGCGTGGCTGCCAAGCTGGGCAAGAACCCCAAGAAGATCGAACCCCTGGTGCCCGTGGATCTGGTGGTGGACCACTCCATCATGATCGACCACTACGGCAAGAAGAATTCGCTTGACCTCAACATGAAGCTCGAATTCCAGCGCAACCGTGAGCGCTACGAGTTCATGAAATGGGGCATGCAGGCCTTTGACACCTTTGGCGTGGTGCCCCCGGGCTTTGGCATCGTGCACCAGGTCAACCTCGAATACCTGGCGCGTGGCGTGCACAAGCGCAAGGACGGCGTTTTCTACCCCGACACCCTGGTGGGCACCGACAGCCATACCACCATGATCAACGGCATTGGCGTGGTGGGCTGGGGCGTGGGCGGCATCGAGGCCGAGGCCGCCATGCTGGGCCAGCCCGTGTACTTCCTCACGCCCGATGTGGTGGGCTTCGAGATGACGGGGCGGCTGCGCGAAGGCGTGACCGCCACCGACCTGGTGCTCACGGTGACCGAGCTGCTGCGCAAGCACAAGGTGGTGGGCAAGTTTGTCGAGTTCTTCGGCGAAGGCACGCGCACCCTGGCGCTGCCCGACCGGGCCACCATCGGCAACATGGCGCCCGAGTACGGTGCCACCATGGGCTTCTTCCCGGTGGACGAAAAAACCATCGACTACTTCCAGGGCACGGGCCGCACCAAGGCCGAGATCGAAGCCTTCGAGGCCTACTTCAAGGCCCAGGGCCTGTTCGGCGTACCGCTGGCGGGCGAGGTGGACTATTCGCAGGTGGTGACGCTGGATCTGGGCAGCGTCACTCCCAGCCTGGCCGGCCCCAAGCGCCCGCAAGACCGCATCGAGCTGGGCCATGTCAGCCGCCAGTTTGCCGACCTGTTCAGCCAGCCCGCCGCACACAACGGCTTCAACCGCCCGGCCGAGCTGCTGCACACGCGGTTCCACATCCACCGCGCGGCCGAGGTGGTGGCCGACGTGACGCCGGACGGCAAACCCACCCCGGCGGGTGCACCGCGTTCGGTGGTCGAGATGGAGGCCAACAAACCGGCCCTGGCCACCGCGCATGCCGAGGCCCGCAGCGCCACGCTGCCCGCCAAGGGCGGCGACCCCACGGTGGGCAATGGCGATGTGCTGATTGCCGCCATCACCAGCTGCACCAACACCAGCAACCCCAGCGTGCTGCTGGCAGCGGGCCTTTTGGCCAAGAAGGCGGTGGAGGCGGGGCTCAAGGTGCAGCCGCACATCAAGACCTCGCTGGCGCCTGGCTCGCGCATCGTGACCGAGTACCTCACTGAAACCGGCCTGCTGCCCTACCTGGAAAAGCTGGGTTTTTCGATTGCGGGCTATGGCTGCACCACCTGTATCGGCAATGCGGGCGACCTCACGCCCGAGCTGAACGAGGCCATCACCCAGAACGACCTAGTCTGCGCGGCAGTGCTGTCGGGCAACCGCAACTTCGAGGCACGCATCCACCCCAACCTCAAGGCCAACTTTCTGGCCAGCCCGCCGCTGGTGGTGGCCTACGCCATTGCGGGCACGGTGCTCAAGGACCTGATGACCGAGCCCGTGGGCCAAGGCAAGGGCGGCAAAGACATCTACCTGGGCGACATCTGGCCCAGCAGCGACGAGGTGCATGCGCTGCTGAAATTCGCGATGAAGGGCAAGGCCTTCCGCGACAACTATGCCAAGGTGGCGACCGACCCCGGCAAGCTGTGGGAGAAGATCCAGGGCGTGAGCGGCACGGCCTACACCTGGCCCGCCAGCACCTACATTGCCGAGCCGCCGTTTTTTGCCCAGTTTGCTCTTGAAAAAGGAGCTAACAAGGCAAGTGGGACGGGCGGAAAAGGCCAAAATGATGCCCAACTTCCGTCGGTGCTGGGTGCCCGCATCATGGCGCTGTTTGGCGACTCCATCACCACCGACCACATCTCGCCCGCAGGCTCCATCAAGGAAAGCTCGCCCGCAGGCCAGTGGCTGCGGCAGCATGGCGTGCAGAAGGCCGACTTCAACAGCTATGGGGCGCGGCGCGGCAACCACGATGTGATGGTGCGCGGCACCTTTGCCAATGTGCGCATCAAGAACCTGATAATTCCGCCCACGGCCGACGGCTCGCGCGAGGAGGGTGGGGTGACGGTGTTCCAGAACGAGGGTGCCTTGCAGGGCGAGAAGATGTTCATCTTCGACGCTGCCATGCAGTACATGGCCCAGGGCACCCCCACCGTGATTTTTGCGGGCGAGGAGTACGGCACCGGCTCCAGCCGCGACTGGGCGGCCAAGGGCACGCAGCTGCTGGGCATCAAGGCCGTGGTGGCGCGCAGCTTTGAGCGCATCCACCGCTCCAACCTGGTGGGCATGGGCGTGCTGCCGCTGCAGTTCAAGGCGGGCGACTCGTGGGAGACGCTGGGCCTCACGGGCAACGAAGTCATCGACGTGCTGCCCGACCCCGCGCTCACCCCCCAGAGCGATGCCCGGCTGGTCATCCACCGCGCCGATGGCACGGTGCGCGAGGTGGTGGTCACGCTGCGCATCGACACGCCCATCGAGGTGGACTACTACCGCGCCGGGGGCATACTGCCC
>NZ_JBWKZU010000066.1:0-24549 GCF_059424825.1 Acidovorax sp. GW101-11A03
GGGTGGAGGCGCAACTGTAACCGGATTTACAGGCTTTTTTGGCCCTCACCGCCTGTCCATCATGCCTTTATAGCTATATAAATAATAGCAATACATACCCAACGGCTGCAGGGCAGCCCACCGCATGCTCACAGGCATTCACGCCGTGATACACCTGCGCCCGGGCAATGGCATGGCTGCACGGGACAATGGCGCATGCATTGCCCTCACCCTGAATTCACCACCACCACCGCCCCCCTGCCCCCGCGTTCGCCCTCTCCCTCTGTGCGGCCCGCGCCACTCGCGGTCTGGTTCACGGCCGGGCTTGTGGGCCTGGCGCTGGCGGGCTGCGCAGCGGTTCCGGCTCCAACCCCCGCGCCATCCAAGCCCGCCAGCCCCAGCACCCCATCGGCACCTGCGGCCACAAGCACCACAGGCGCTGCATCCACCGTGGCAGCCGAGGCCGACGACCATGCCGCCGGTTTTGCCGCCTGGCGCACCACCTTTGCAGCACAGGCCCTGGCGGCGGGCATTGCACCGCACACGGTGCGCGATGTGCTGGGCCAGGCGCAGTGGCAGCCGCGTGTGGTGGAGCTGGACCGGGCCCAGCCCGAGTTCTCGCGCACGCCGTGGGCATACCTCGACAGCGCCGTATCAGCCCAGCGCGTGGCCCAGGGCCAGGCCAAGCGGGCCGAACATGGCCCCACCCTGGAGGCCGCTGCAGCGCGCTACGGCGTGCCTGCCACCGTGGTCACCGCCATCTGGGGCATGGAGAGCAACTACGGCAGCAACTTTGGCAGCTTCCGCACGGTGGACGCGCTGGCCACCCTGGCCTACGAAGGCCGCCGCCGCGCCTGGGCCCAGGCCGAGCTGCTGGCGGCGCTGCGCATCATCGACCTGGGCGACATTGCTCCCGAAGCCATGCTGGGATCCTGGGCCGGGGCCATGGGGCACACGCAGTTCTTGCCGTCGGTGTTTCTGGCCCATGCGGTGGATGCCGACGGCGACGGGCGCCGGGACATCTGGGGCAGCATCCCCGATGTGGCGGCATCGACGGCCCGCTTTCTGGCCGATGCGGGCTGGCAGCCGAAGGAACCCTGGGGCGCCGAGGTACGCCTGCCCCCGGGCTTCGACCATGCGCGTGCCGAGTTGACGGTGCGCCAGAGCGCGGCCCAGTGGGCAGCAGAGGGCTTGCAAACCATGGACGGCCGCCCGCTGCCCCCCCTGGCATCGGCCGCCGTGCTGGCGCCAGCGGGTGCACGCGGCCCGGCGTTTCTGGTGGGGCAGAACTTTCGCACCATCCTGCGCTACAACAACTCCACCAGCTACGCGCTGGCCGTGGCCCTGCTGGCCCAGCGCCTGGACGGCGGCCCCGGCGTGGTGGCAGACTGGCCGCGCGACCAGCAGCCCCTGTCGCGCGAGCAAACACGCCAGCTGCAATCGGCACTGAACGCGCGCGGCTTTGCCACCGGCACCCCCGACGGCGTGCTGGGCCCCGCCACCCGCGCCGGGCTGCGTCAGTACCAGCAAAGCCAGGGCCTGGTGGCCGATGGCTATCCGACGCTGGAGCTGTTGCAGGGCCTGGTGGGCGGCGCGCCTGCAAAGTAAGAACAGGTTTCAGGAGCAGCCGCAGCGCCCTGTCCCTCTCCGGCTTGATCGACCGGACTGGCGCCAGGGCAGCGGGCACGGCGGCAATCAGGAGCCCAGGCCGTACTTGCGGATCTTGTCGTGCAAGGTGGTCTTGGCCACCCGCAGGGCCTCGGCCGTGCGGGCCAGGCTGCCGCCCTGCTGGCGCAGGGCTTCTGCGATCAGGGTGCGCTCAAACGTCTCTACCGCAGCCGCCAGGGCCTTGGGTTGCGCTGCGTCACCGGCGTCGCCCGCAGCCCCCGCAAAGGGCGCGGCGCCTGCGGCAATGCCCAGCACCACGCGCTCGGCCACGTTGCGCAGCTCGCGCACATTGCCGGGCCAGTGGTAGCCCAGCAGCTGGTGCAACTGGCCTGCGGGCAGCTCGGGCACGGGGCGCTGGTGGCGGGCGGCGGCGGCCATCACAAAATGCTCCAGCAGCAGCGGCACGTCTTCGCGCCGATCGCGCAGCGGGGGCAACTCGACCGTGGCGACGCTCAGGCGGTAATACAGGTCTTCGCGGAACTTGCCCTGGCGGCACAGCTCCAGCAAATCCACCTTGGTGGCGGCCACCACGCGACAGTCGATGGGGATGAGCGTGTTGGAGCCCAGGCGCTCCAGCACGCGCTCCTGCAGCACGCGCAGCAGCTTGATCTGCATGGCCAGGGGCATGCTTTCGATTTCATCGAGAAACAGCGTGCCGCCGCTGGCGTGTTCGATCTTGCCGATGCGGCGCTTGCCCGCGCCGGTGAAGGCGCCAGCCTCGTTGCCAAACATTTCGCTGTCGAACAGGGTGTCTGGCAGGCCGCCGCAGTTGATGGCCACAAAGTGGCCTTTGCTGCGCGGGCTGGCCTCGTGCAGGCAGCGGGCGGCCAGCTCTTTGCCGGTGCCGGTTTCGCCGTGGATGAGCACATCCACCGTGCTGGCCGCCAGGCCCGCCAGCACCTCGCGCAGGCGCTGCATGTTGGGGGCGCGGCCCATCACCAGGCGCTCGATCACATCACGCTGCGCCAGCTGGCTGCGCAGCTGGCGCACCTCCAGCACCAGGCGGCGCTTGTCGAGTGCGCGGCGCACGGCGCGAACCAGTTGCTCGGGGGCAAAAGGTTTCTGGATGAAGTCGTGCGCCCCATCCTTCATGGCCTGCACGGCCATGGAGATGTCGCCATGGCCGGTGATGAGCACCACGGGCAGCTCCGGGTCCATGGCCATGAGCTCTTGCAGGAAGGCCATGCCATCCATCTGGGGCAGGCGGATGTCGCTGACCACCACGCCGGGGTAGTCGCGCCCCAGGCGCAGGCGGGCCAGCTCGGCACTGAGGGCGCTTTCGGTGGCGATGCCTTCAAGCTGCAGGGCCTGTTCGCAGCCCAGCACGATGTCGGGGTCGTCTTCGACGATGAGGACCTTGAGGTCGGGGGTCATGGGCGGTCGGGGGAAAATTCCGGGGCTGGTTCCGAATCTGGGCGGGGGGCTGCGGGCAAGGCCAAGTGGAACACAGCGCCACCGTCGGGGTGGTTGGCGCCGGTGAGGGTGCCGCCCGATTCGCGCACGATGCCGGCCGACAAGGCCAGCCCCAGGCCCAGCCCGTCGCCGGAGCCCTTGGTGGTGAAAAACGGCTCAAACAGGTGCGCCAGGGCTTCGTCGGTAAGGCCTGGGCCCAGATCACGCACCTGCAGGTGTACCTGCTCACCCTCTGCTGTGGCCAGCTGCTCGCAGCGGATCTCGACCCGCGGGGCAGTGCTTCCCGCCATCGCATCCAGCGCGTTGTTGATGAGGTTGACCAGCACCTGCTCCAGGCGGTTGCCATCGCACCAGGCCACAGGCTCGGGCTCCGCCAGGTCCAGCAGCACCTGGGCGCCAGTCTGCTGGATGCGCGGCTCCAGCACCGCCAGCGCGTTGGCGAGCGCGGCGCGCAGTGGCACGGGCTGCGGCTCGCCAGTCGATTTGCGGGCAAAGGCCCGCAGCTCGCCGGTGATGCGGCCCATGCGGTCGGCCAGCTGGGCGATGCGCTCCAGGTTGACGCGCACCGTGGGCAAGTCGCCCCGTTCCAGAAACCGCACGCTGTTGCCCGACAGGGTGCGCAGCGCGGTGAGCGGCTGGTTCAGCTCATGCGCCACGCCGGTGGAGAGCTGGCCAATCACCGCCAGCTTGCCCGCCTGCACCAACTCGTTCTGTGCGGCGCGCAGCGTGCCTTCGGCGCGGATGCGTTCTTGCACTTCAGACTGCAGGCGCTCGTTGGTGCTGGACAGATCGGCCGTGCGCTGCTGCACCTTGCGCTCCAGTTCATCGTGCGCGGCCTGCAGTGCCTCACGGGCGGCCAGGCGGTCGCGCAAACGGTCGCGCTCATGGCGGCGGCGCTGGTTGAGCATGAAGCCCAGCAGCGCCACAAAGGCCGCACCGATGGTGGCAATCAGGGCATCGCTCTGCGCTGCCTCATCGGCGCGGGCAAGGTGCGAGAACACGGTCAGTGTCCAAGGTGTGCCCGGTAGCGCGCGTGACTGGGTCAGAAACCGTCCCGTCACGGGGTAGACGGAGGCCATCTCGGTGCCCTCGCGCGCCACGCGAACCACCCGCGCGCCCTGGTCCAGGTCGCTCAGCACCTTCATGCCCAGGGGCGTGAGGGCCTTTCGGTTGTATTGCAGGGTCTGGTCAAAGGCTTTGCGCGTGGCGTCGTCCAGGGGGCGCAGCGCCGTGAACTTCCAGTCGGGCACGGAGCCCAGGATCACCACGCCGTTCTCGTCGGTCACGATCACCGGCGCCTCGACCGTGGACCAGGACTGCTCCAGCTGCTCCAGGCTGACCTTGGTGACAGCCACACCCACGGTGCGGTTGCCGTCGAGCAGGGCCGACGCCAGGTAATACCCCGGCTCCCCGCGCGTGGTGCCGATGCCAAAGAACCGCCCGCTGCCCGTGCTCAGGGCATCCCGGAAATAGGGCCGAAAGCGCAGGTCCTCCCCCATGAAGCTGTCGGGTCGGCGCCAGTTGCTGGTGGCCACCACCTGCCCCTGCAGGTCGATCACATAGATGGAGAGCGTGCCCGCGCGCTCGTTGAGTTGCTCCAGATAGGCATTGACGCTGTCTGCCCCACGGCCCGGCGCGGAGGCCGACAGCAGGGTCTGCACCTCCTGCTCCAGCTCCAGCGTGCCCGGAAGAAAGGCGTATTTGCTGATCTCGCGCTGCAGGCTGGCCGTGTACAGCTCCAGCCGGTGCAGGCCCGTGGCCTGGATCTGCGCCTGCCCCAGGCGCTGGGCCAGCAGGTAGGCCAGCCCGCCGCTCAGCCCCACTCCGGCCAGCAACAGCAGGACCGTGAACAGGCGCAAGGATCGGGGCAAAGGCATGGGGGGTGGGATGTTAGCAGCGAGCCCCCTGCGCCCCGCCCGCTCATCCCAGGGGCGGCGGCAGGCCACCTCCGGGCGGCGTGAGAAGGATCAGGCCACGCGGGGCTGCACCTCGTCGTCGCCCGCTGCGGGCAGCATCTCTTCGCGCTCTGCCAGTGCCTCTGGCACGGGATCGATGGCGTTCTCCCACTTGGCCACGACGGCTGTCGCAATGGCGTTGCCCAGCACGTTGGTCAGCGTGCGCCCCATGTCCAGGAAATGGTCAATGCCTAGGATCAGCAGCACACCCGCCTCAGGCAGGTGGAACATGGGAAGCACGGCCGCCACCACCACCAGCGAGGCGCGGGGCACGCCCGCAATCCCCTTGCTCGACACCATGAGCACCAGCAACATGGTGATCTGGGCAGACAACGGCATGTCGATCCCGTAAGCCTGCGCAATGAAGATGGCGGCAAACGTGGTGTAGATCATGGAGCCGTCCAGGTTGAACGAGTACCCCAGCGGCAGCACGAACCCTGTCACCTTGGGCTTGATACCGAATTTTTCGAGCTGTTCCATGAGCTTGGGGTACACCGATTCACTGCTCGCCGTTGAAAAGCCGACCAGCATGGGAGTGCGGATCAGCTTGAGCAGGCGAAACACGTCGCGCCCCAGCACCAGGTAGCCCGCGCACACCAGCACCAGCCACAAGGCCGCCAGGGCCAGGTAGAAGCTGAGCATGAATTTGCCAAACACCCCCAGCATGCCCAGGCCCTGGGTGGTGATGGCGCCAGCCACCGCACCAAACACGCCCACGGGGGCGAAGCGCATCACATAGTCGGTGACCTTGAGCATCACATGGACCACCTCGTCGAGCGTGGCCACCAGCGAGCGCGCAGCCTGGTTGTGCAGATGCCCGAGCGCCAGGCCAAAGAACAGCGAGAACACCAGGATCTGCAGGATGGCGTTGTTGGCCATCGACTCCACGATGCTCTTGGGGAACACCTGGGTGATGAAGTCCCGCAGGTTCAGCGCTCCGGTCTTGAGCTGCGTGGAAGTGCCCGCCTCGGGCAAGGGGATGGACAAGGCGCTGCCAGGCTGCGTGAGGTTGGCAATGACCAGCCCCAGAGCCAGCGAGATCAGGGAAGCCCCCAGGAACCAGACCACCGCACGCGTGCCGATGCGGCCCACCGTGCGCGAATCGCCCATGCTGGCCATGCCTGCGGCCAGCGTGGCGAACACCAGGGGCGCAATGATCATCTTGATCATGCGCAGGAAGATGTCGGTGAGCAGGCCAAAGTAGCCCGCGATCTCTTTGGCAGCCTCGGGCGTGGGCGCCCATGCGTGGCAGGCGTAGCCGACCAGAACCCCCAGAACCATGGCCAGGATGACCATCGTGGTCAAGCGATTGAGTTTCATGCGATGTGTGTGAATGGATGAAGCGAACATGGAGCGGCCGAACAGCCCAACCCGGCTACGGCCGCACCTCCGGCGGAATCGGCACGGCTGCGCAACGCAGCGAGCACACCTGCGCTCACCCGGGTGGACGGGATGTCGGCCGCAGACGGGAACCGGGCGCATGGGCGCGCACGCAGTGAATGGCTTGTGGCAAGGCTTGTCTCCCCCAGAGTGGCTGACCGCGTCGGGCGCGGCTTGGCACCGTCATTGCACGCAATGTGCCAGGCGCCGCCCCTGCGCCAAGTCCTTGATTTGCCTGAAAAAGCTGAGCGCACGCGCAGCCTTAAGGTTCGGCTTTCCGAGCACCCCAACCACCGTGCATTCGGAATTCCGAACGAGCCAGGGCGATGATCAACCTACACAACCCGCACGGGCTCCGCCGCAGGTTGCGGCCAGGGGCGCGCTGGCCCACTTTCCGCCCAGAACCTGCCTGCGTTTTCCCAGCCTCCCGCCCCACTAAAGCACACCAGCAAAAAGAAAAGCCGGCCCCGAGGGGCCGGCTTTGACGCTGAGGTGGAGACAGCGGGTTGGGACTCGCCAACAATCAGTCTGCCGTGGCCTCTTCCGGCTCGGCAGGCTCGGACTTGGCAGACCGCTCCTTCTTAGGCAGCGGCTGGATGTCGAGCAACACCTCGGGCGTTTCCACCCCCTTGTCGTCGGTCTTCATCTCGATGTCCACCGTCAGGCGCCCACCTTCGGTCAGGCGACCAAACAGCAACTCGTCGGCCAGCGCACGGCGGATGGTGTCCTGGATCAGGCGCTGCATCGGGCGTGCGCCCATGAGCGGATCGAAGCCCTTCTTGGCCAGGTGCTTGCGTAGCTGGTCGGTGAAGGTGACTTCCACCTTTTTCTCGGCCAGTTGCGTCTCCAGCTGCAGCAGGAACTTGTCCACCACGCGCAGGATGATCTGCTCATCAAGCGCCTTGAAGTTGACGATGGCATCCAGCCGGTTGCGGAACTCGGGCGTGAACAGGCGCTTGATGTCGCCCATTTCGTCGCCCGCCTGGCGCGGGTTGGTGAAACCGATGGTCGCCTTGTTCATGGTCTCGGCGCCAGCATTCGTGGTCATGATGATGAGCACGTTGCGGAAGTCGGCCTTGCGGCCGTTGTTGTCCGTCAGCGTGCCATGGTCCATGACCTGCAGCAGCACATTGAAGATGTCCGGGTGCGCCTTCTCGATCTCGTCGAGCAGCAGCACCGCGTGCGGCTTCTTCGTGATGGCTTCCGTCAGCAGACCACCCTGGTCGAAACCGACATAGCCCGGAGGGGCGCCGATCAGGCGGCTCACGGCGTGGCGCTCCATGTACTCGGACATGTCGAAGCGAATCAGCTCGATGCCCATGATGTAGGCGAGCTGCTTGGCCGCTTCGGTCTTACCAACGCCGGTGGGGCCGCTGAACAGGAACGAACCAATCGGCTTGTCGCCCTTGCCCAGGCCCGAGCGTGCCATCTTCACAGATGAAGCGAGCACTTCGAGGGCCTTGTCCTGGCCAAACACCACGCTCTTGAGGTCGCGCTCCAGTGTCTGCAGCTTGCTGCGGTCGTCGTTGCTGACATTGGCGGGCGGGATGCGCGCGATCTTGGCCACGATCTCCTCGATCTCGGCCTTGCCAATGGTCTTCTTGCGCTTGCTGGGCACCAGGATGCGCTGCGCGGCACCGGCCTCATCGATCACGTCGATGGCCTTGTCGGGCAGGTGGCGGTCGTTGATGTACTTGGCGCTCAACTCGGCTGCTGCCTGCAGGGCCGCAGCGGCGTACTTCACGCTGTGGTGCTCCTCGAAGCGGCTCTTGAGGCCCTTCAAGATGTCGATCGTCTCGGCCACGCTGGGCTCGACCACGTCCACCTTCTGGAAGCGGCGGGACAGCGCGGCATCCTTTTCGAAAATGCCACGGTATTCCGTGAAGGTGGTCGCACCGATGCACTTGAGCTGGCCGCTGGAAAGCGCTGGCTTCAAGAGGTTGGATGCATCCAGCGTGCCGCCCGAGGCCGCGCCCGCGCCGATCAGGGTGTGGATCTCGTCGATGAACAGGATCGCGTTGGGCTTGTCCTTGAGCGACTTGAGCACGCCCTTGAGGCGTTGCTCGAAATCACCCCGGTACTTGGTGCCCGCCAGCAGCGCGCCCATGTCGAGCGAATACACCGTGGCCTCGGCCAGGATCTCGGGCACGTCGTTCTGGGTGATGCGCCAGGCCAGGCCCTCGGCAATCGCAGTCTTGCCCACACCGGCTTCACCCACCAGCAGCGGGTTGTTCTTGCGGCGGCGGCACAGGATCTGGATCGTGCGCTCGACTTCGTAGTTGCGGCCGATCAGCGGGTCGATCTTGCCGTCCTTGGCCGCCTGGTTCAGGTTCTGGGTGAACTGCTCCAGCGGCGAGGCCTTTTCGTTGCGTTCGCCACCGCCACCTTCTTCGCCCTCGGCCTGGTTCTCTGCCTTGGCAGGTTCTGGCGGCTCGCCTTTCTTGATGCCGTGAGCAATGAAATTGACCACATCCAGGCGCGTCACGCCCTGCTGGTGCAGGTAGTACACGGCGTGCGAATCTTTCTCGCCGAAGATGGCCACGAGCACATTGGCACCCGTCACCTCTTTCTTGCCATTGCCCGTGGACTGCACGTGCATGATGGCGCGCTGGATCACCCGCTGGAAGCCCAGCGTGGGTTGTGTATCCACCTCGTCGGTACCGGCGACCTGAGGGGTGTTGTCTTTGATGAAGTTCGACAGCGATGAACGCAGATCATCGATATTGGCCGAACATGCGCGCAGCACCTCCGCTGCGCTGGGGTTATCGAGCAATGCAAGCAACAGATGCTCCACGGTGATGAATTCGTGGCGCTGCTGGCGGGCCTCAACAAAGGCCATGTGCAAGCTGACTTCCAGTTCCTGGGCAATCATGTGAACTCCTTTGTGCTTGCGTGGAAGGGATAACTGTATTTCGGGATCAAAGACCTGTTATTCAACAGGCTCACTGACACATTGCAGTGGGTGGCCCGCCTTGAGGGCGGCGTCAAGCACTTGCTCCACCTTGGTGGCAGCGACATCGCGGGAGTACACGCCGCAAACGCCTTTTCCGTCGAGGTGGATCTTCAACATGATCTGGGTCGCTGTTTCGCGGTCCTTGCTGAAGAACTCCTGCAGCACCACGATGACGAATTCCATGGGGGTGTAGTCGTCATTGAGCATGACCACCTGGTACATCTGGGGCGGCTGGGTCTTTTGCGTGCGCCTTTCGAGCACGACCGAACCGCCATCATCCCGCGCTGGCCGTGTAACCGGCGGCGCGGTGGGGGGTGAAGGTGGTTTTGTTGCCATGAAAATCATTCTAGCGACCCGCGCGGGGGGCTGCCGCTGAAGAAGTTGGGAGTTGACCCGGTATTTTTCAAGCCATGGCTCCATAAAGGGAGCCACACCCTGGGACCGCGCCGCCCGCTTACCCCCTGCCCTATTCGTACACCACCGTGGCCGCCCCCGGGCCCGCCTGCGCGGCCCATGCCGCCAGGGCCGCATCCGACGGGAAAAACCGCGCGTTTTCCCCCAGTTGCAGCTCTGCCACCGCCGCTGCGTCCTCGGCCTTGCAGCGCACACCCATGCGTACTCGCAGGCCATGCACCGCGACCTCGCCCTCGGCACTCTCCTCCCGCCGCGCGGGAAACTCCTGCACCAGGCGGGGCACATCGGGCAGCTTGTCTCCCACCACCACATGCAGGTACTTGCCAAACCGGCAGCGTGCACCAGCCAAATCCCACACCTGCTGCACCTTCACGCGCAGGCCTCCGCTGAAATGGTCCAGCTGCAGGCGCCCCATCATCACCACGAACTCGTCTTCCTTGAGCTGGTTGCGGTAGGTGTTGAGCAAGGCCTCATCGGCCGATGCCTCAATGACAGCGGATTTGTCATCCAGCTTGAACAGGGCCAGTTTGCCCCGCTGCCCGTTGATGACGCGGAAGTCGCTGATGATCCCGGCCAGCACCTGGGGCTCGCGGCTGTCGAGCAATTCGTCGATCTGTGTGCGCACAAAGCGGCGCACCTCGGTAGCCACTTCGTCGAACAGGTGGCCGGACAGGTAAAAGCCCACTGCGGTTTTTTCCAGCGTGAGCCGTTCCTTGATACCCCAGGGCAAGGCCTCCACCAGGTCGGGCTCCTGCGTGCTGGAGCCATGGGCGTCATCGCCCATCATGTCGAACAACCCGCCCTGGTTCACATTGGCCAGCGAAGCTGCCGCGAAGTCGAAGGCCCGGTCGATGGACGCCACCAGCGCCGCGCGGTTCATGTTGATCGAATCGAACGCACCCGCCTTGATCAGGGCCTCTACCGTCCGTTTGTTCATGCGCGCCTTGTCCACGCGCAGGCAGAAGTCGAACAGGCTCTTGAAGGGCCCGGAGGTGGAGCCGTTCGGCCCCTCGCCCCGCCCTTCTCGCGCGGCCACAATGGCTTCGATGGCCTGCTGGCCCGTGCCCTTCACGGCGCCCAGGCCGTAGCGGATGATCTTGTCCGTGACGGGCTCGAACCGGTATTTGCCCCGGTTCACGTCCGGCGGTTCGAAGGTCATGCCGAAGTGCTTGACCGCGTCCTCGTACAACACCTTGAGCTTGTCGGTGTCGTCCATTTCCACGGTCATGTTGGCGCAGAAGAACTCGGCCGTGTAGTGCACCTTGAGCCAGCCCGTGTGGTAGGCCAGCAGCGAGTAAGCTGCAGCGTGCGACTTGTTGAAGCCGTAGCCCGCGAACTTCTCCATCAGGTCGAACACCTCGTCGGCTTTTTCCTGCCCGATGCCTTTTTCGGCCGCCCCCTTGCGGAAGATCTCGCGGTGCTCGGCCATCTCCTCGGCCTTCTTCTTGCCCATGGCACGGCGCAGCATGTCGGCGCCACCCAGGCTGTAACCGCCCAGCACCTGGGCGGTCTGCATCACCTGCTCCTGGTACACCATGATCCCGTAGGTTTCAGCCAGCACGGGCTCGACCAGGGGGTGCGGGTACTCCACCGGTTCCTTGCCGTGCTTGCGGTTCACGAACGTGGGGATCAGGTCCATGGGGCCCGGGCGGTACAGCGCGTTCAGGGCAATCAGGTCCTCCAGGCGGCTGGGCTTGGCCTCCTTGAGCATGCCCTGCATGCCCCGGCTTTCAAACTGGAACACGGCCTCGGTCAGCCCGTCCTGAAAAAGCTTGTAGGTCTTGCCATCATCGAGAGGCACGGTCTCGAAGGTGAAGTTCTCCTGGCCCTTGTGGCGCTTGATGATGAACTCGCGCGCAATCTCCAGGATGGTGAGCGTGGCCAGGCCCAAAAAGTCGAACTTCACGAGGCCGATGGCCTCCACGTCGTCCTTGTCGTACTGGCTCACAGCCGATTCGCTACCCGGCTGCTGGTAGAGCGGGCAAAAATCGGTGAGCTTGCCCGGCGCAATCAGCACGCCCCCGGCGTGCATGCCGATGTTGCGCGTCATGCCTTCGAGCTTCTGCGCCATCTCGATGACGGTCTTGACGTCTTCTTCCTTGCGCACGCGCTCGTAGAGCATGGGCTCCAACTCCAGCGCGTAGTTGTTCTTGTCGCCCTCCTTCTTCACCTCGGGCGGGTATTGCAAGGTGTACGACATGCCCGGTTTGCCCGGCACCAGCTTGGAGATGCCATCGCAGAAGGTGTAGCTCATGTCCATCACCCGGCCCACGTCACGGATGGCCGCCTTGGCGGCCATGGTGCCGAAGGTGGCAATCTGGCTCACTGCGTTCTTGCCGTACTTCTCCTTCACATAGTCGATCACACGGTCGCGGTTGCCCTGGCAGAAGTCGATGTCGAAGTCAGGCATCGAGACCCGCTCGGGGTTCAGGAAGCGTTCGAACAGCAGGTTGTACTCAAGCGGATCCAGGTCGGTGATCTTGAGCGCATAGGCCACGAGCGAGCCCGCGCCCGACCCCCGTCCGGGCCCCACGGGACAGCCGTTTTCCTTGGCCCACTGGATGAAATCGCCCACGATCAGGAAGTAACCGGGGAACCCCATCTTGAGGATGGTGCCGATCTCGAACTCCAGCCGCTCCACATAGCGCGGGCGCTGCTGTTCGCGGTCGGACTCTTTGGGGAAAAGCAGCTTGAGCCGCGCCTCCAGCCCCTCAAAAGAGGCGTAGCGAAAGTACTCGTCGATCGGCATGCCATTGGGTGTGGGGAAATCCGGCAGTTGCGGCTTGCCCAGCACCAGCGTCAAGTTGCAACGCTGGGCGATTTCCACCGTGTTCGCAATGGCCGAAGGCACATCGGCAAACAGCGCCTCCATCTCGGCCGATGACTTGAAATACTGGTCGCGGGTGAATTTGCGCACCCGGCGCGGGTTGGCAAGGATTTCGCCCTCGGCAATGCAGATGCGGGCCTCATGGGCCTCGTAATCGTCTGCCGTGGCAAATTGCACCGGGTGTGTGGCCACCACCGGCAGGTTCAGGCGTGCCGCCAATTGGGCCGCTGCGGCCACATGGGCTTCATCGTCGGCGCGGCCCGCGCGTTGCAACTCCATGTAAAAGCGGTGCGGAAAAATCCCCGCGAGGCGCAGCGCGATGTCAGCCGCGCCAGACTCGTCCCCCTTCAGCAAGGCCTGCCCCACCGGGCCCGCCTGCGCGCCCGCGAGGGCAATCAGGCCTTCCGACAGCTCCTCCAGCCACGCCCAGGTGCACAGCGCCAGGTTCTTGACAACGTTGCGCGTCCAGGCGCGGGCCAGCAACTCCGACAGGTTGAGGTAGCCCTGACGGCTTTGCACCAGCACGATCATTCGCGATGGCGCCGCCCCCGCTTCGCCTTCCAGAAAAATTTCTGCGCCCAGAATAGGCTTGACGCCCTTGCCCCGGGCTTCCTTGTAGAACTTGATTGCGCCAAAAAGGTTGTTGAGATCGGTGATGGCCAATGCAGGCTGGCCATCCTTGGCGGCCGCCTTGGCCACCTCATCGATTCGGTTGGTCCCGTCCACGACGGAAAATTCGGTGTGCAGGCGCAGGTGAACAAACATGGAGCCATTGTAGAAAGCCCTGCACCTGCCCGCCTGAAAGCAGAGCTTACGGCGCCGCTGGGCGGCAACGGCCCCCAGTACAATGCCTTTTCTGTTCAAGATGCCTGTGGACCCTTGGGCCGGAAGCGCAACTCACGCCCCGGACGAACCCAGCCCCATGTGCACCTGTTCCCTCATTTGCTGAAAGCTGCTTGCGATGCTGCGTGCCCCATTGCCCCTCGTTTCCGCCCTGCTGCTTGCCGGTCTGCTGGCGGGCTGCTCCAGCACCCCCGAAGACAAAACGGCCGGCTGGAGCCCCAACCGTATCCATTCGGAAGCCAAGGACGAAATGAGCAGCGGCGCCTACGACAAGGCGGTTCCGCTGCTCGAAAAGCTCGAAGGCCGTGCAGCCGGCACACCGCTGGCGCAACAGGCCCAGATCGACAAGGCCTACGCCCACTACAAGGCCGGTGAAAAGGCCCAGGCCATCGCCACGCTGGACCGCTTCATGAAGCTTCACCCAGCCAGCCCCGCGCTGGACTACGCGCTCTACCTCAAGGGCCTGGTGAATTTCAACGACAACCTGGGGTTGTTCTCCTTCATCTCGCGCCAGGATCTGTCCGAGCGGGACCAGAAGGCCGCCAAGGACTCGTTCGAAGCCTTCAGCGAACTGTCCACCCGCTTCCCAGACTCGCGTTACACGCAGGACGCGCGCCAGCGCATGACCTACATCGTCAACTCGCTTGCGCAGTACGAAGTGCATGTGGCCCGCTATTACTTCCAGCGTGGCGCCTATGTGGCGGCCATCAACCGCGCCCAGGTGGCCGTGGCTGATTACCAGGGCGTGCCCGCGCTGGAGGAAGCGCTGTACATCCTGATCCAGTCGTATGACGCCCTGGGCATGACCCAGTTGCGTGATGACGCGCGCCGCGTGATGGACAAGTCCTATCCCCAAAGCCCCTATATGAGTGGCGGCTTCAAGGGCAAGTCGGATCCGTGGTGGAAGGTCTGGTGAGCAACGCCTGCAAGGCCTCTTCAAAAGCCTCTTCCGACTCCAGCCGCCGCATTGGCGGCAATGCGGCCAGCAGGCGTTTGCCGTAGCCCATGGTGACAAGGCGGGTGTCCCCCACCACCAGAATCCCCCGGTCCGACTCCCGCCGGATCAAGCGTCCCGCCCCTTGCTTGAGCGCCACGGCAGCCTCGGGCAGTGCATAGGCCTTGAAAGCCTTTCCTCCCGCCTTTTCGATCCGCTGCGTGCGCGCCTCGACCAAGGGGTCGCCAGGGGGCGGAAACGGCAGCTTGTCGATGACCACGAGCTGCAGCGCGTCACCGGGCACATCGAACCCCTCCCAGAAGGTGGCGGACGCGACCAGCACACAGCCCGGCTGACCATGGTCAGCTCCTTCCCGAAAACGCTCCATCAGTCGCCGCTTGGGCCACTCGCCCTGCACCAGCACTTCCAGCGCTCCTGACGACACAAACCGCTTCTGGAGTGCATCCCCCACCGCGCGCAACGCCTTCAACGTGGTGGTGAGCACCAGGGTGCGCCCCCCCAGCCGCTCGGCCGCCTGGCCCACCCATTGCGCCAGCGCTGGGCTGTGGGCCGGGTCGGCGGGTGAAGGCAAGTGGCGCGGCACATACAGTGCGGCCTGCGCCGGGTAGTCGAACGGACTGGCCACTCGCAGGATTTGGGCCTCCTGCAGCCCCGCCCGTTCAGTGAACCAGCTCAGGCGCTCGTCGTCGCCCAGGGTCGCCGAGGTGAAGATCCAGGCCCGGCCCGGACCTGCGGAACTGTCATCCGGCCAGCCATCGCCGCCCGCGCCCTCAGAAGCCTCGGCAGGCGCTCCCAGCAAGCGCGTGCGCATGGCATCGGCAATGTCCAGCGGCGATTCGACCAGCCGCAATTGCGTGCCCACATCCACCCAGCGCACCACCTCGGGATCGCTGGGACCTGAAAAGCGGGCCAGGCGCGCCAGCAGTTCCGAGCCGCGCTCATACAGGCGCACAAAGTCTGGTGCGATCTCGCTGACCGTATCGAGCGCCTCCTGGGCCTGCGCGCAGGCCAGCGCCACGCCGCGCAAGGCGCCGTGCCAATGCTCGGCCGGGAATCCCTCCGGGGCATCATCCGCCCACCGTAGCTTGGTGGCACCCGTGACCGTGCGAGCGACCAGGCGCAGGTCCTGCGCCGACAGCTCCACCCGGCGGGACAACCCCACCCAGTCCGCGAGGCCCCGGGCATGCTGCAGGCCTGCGGCCAGCAGGTCCCTGCTGAAATCCGTCACCTGCCCCGTGGACAACTGGGTGCCCAGGAACTGCACGCCTGTCTCATTGATCTGGTGCGCCTCATCAAACACCACCACGCGCACCGTGGGCAACAGCTCGGCCATGCCCGACTCGCGCACTGCAACATCGGCAAAAAACAGATGGTGGTTGATGACCACGATGTCGGCCGCCAGCGCCTCGCGCCGCGCCCGATGCACATGACAGGGGCGGAACTGGGGGCATTGCGAACCCAGACAGTTCTCGCGGGTGGAGGTCACCAGAGGAATCACGGGCGAGCGGTCATCCAGCCCCGTCAGTTCCGCCAGGTCGCCCGACTGGGTGTGGTGTGACCAGTCTTCGACCTTGGCCAGCACACGCGCCACACCCCGGTCCTGGGCCTGCGCGTCCTGGCGCGCAAGCTCCATGCGGTACAGGCACAGGTAGCTGGAGCGGCCTTTGAGCAGCGCCATGCGCACGGGCATGCCCAGCGTTTCGACCAGCCAGGGCAGGTCCCGCGCAAAAAGCTGGTCCTGCAGCGCCTTGGTGGCGGTGGACAGCAACACCCGCTCGCCACTGAGCAGGGCGGGCACCAGATAAGAAAAAGTCTTGCCCACCCCGGTGCCAGCCTCCACCACCAGAGCGCCCCCTGCTTCGATGGTCCGTGCGACGGCGCAGGCCATCTGGGTTTGCCCCTCGCGGGGCTGGAAGTGTGCGTCCGCCCGCTCCAGAACACCACCGGCGGCAAACACCTCCGCCACCATGTCAACCAGCGCCATCAGGCAGGCTCTTGCGGCAGAAGCTCACGTTCCAGCCGGTCCATCGCATCGCGCAGGACCAAGCGGCGCTTCTTCAGCCGCCGCAGCGCCAGTTCGTCGGGCGCCGCATCGGGGGCGCAGCGATCGATCAAGGCATCCAGATCGGCATGTTCCATGCGCAATTCGATCAGTTGTCGGTGGGGAGAGTGGAGGCTGGGTTTCAAGGCAGGAGCGCCACAAGCATGGCGAAAATGCCACAGGCGGGCGGATAATACGCGCTTGGCCCGTTTTCACGACGAGCGTTTGTGCACGCGCCCCCACAATCACCAGCATGACCAAAGCGTTTCGCCTCATCGCGTCCACCGGCATCCACAAGGGCGACCGGGAATACCAGCAAGACCAGGTCGCCCTGATCTCCCACGCCCGACACAATGGCTGCGTGCTGGGCGTGATCGCCGATGGCATGGGCGGTCGCAGTGGCGGCCGCAAAGCCTCGGACCAGGTCATGATGACCGCACGGCAGCTGTTCGAGCGCTACTCGCCCGACACCGACGACGCGGTGTCCATGCTCAAGAACATGGTCGAAGAGGCCCACATCGTCATTCGCCTGACGGCCATTTCGGCAGAACAGGAACCCCACAGCACGATTGCGGCCTTCCTCATCAACCCCCGAGGAGACTGCCACTGGGTGCATGCAGGCGACTCGCGCATCTACCATTTCCAGGGCCCCCGCATGGTGTTCCGCACCAGCGACCACTCCTATGTCCAGGCGCTAGTGGACCGGGGCGAGCTGACCGAGGCCGAGGCCAACAACCACCCCCACTCAAACATCCTGGTGGGCTGCCTGGGCACCGAGAGCGACCCGCCCATCACCACCCACATCATTCCGCAACTGCAACCGGGTGATGTACTGCTCGCCTGCAGCGACGGTGTCTGGCACTACTTCTCGCCTACCGAACTGGCCTCGGTGGTGGATTCGCTGTCGCCCCGCGAAGCCACCGAGTTCCTGATTGAAAAGGCGCGCTCCCGGGCCCGGGGCGGCGGCGACAACCTGTCGCTGGTCATCGTGAAGATCGAAGCGCTGGTCGAAGAAAAGAAGATCGCACGCCTCGTTCCGATCGACGCAGGCCGCGCCTGACCCACAGCCCACTGCGACTGTATCAGGCTATCGGGAAGCAGGCCGCTATGACGGCGACCCACCAGCGGAGCGGCTTGCCCCCATAAATCAATGGGCCAGCGGGCCGACGATGCCCCTGCTGCACTTTTCAGGCAATCAGCGCACTGGACTGGATACTGCCCGCGCCGGTGTTGGCAACGGCGCAGCAGGCGGGTGCCCCTTAGCGGCCGCATCAGCCTGGGATTTTTCGACCCGGGCACGGCGCTCCTCCGCCGCTTTCAGGGTTTCTGCATGGCGAATGCGCGCCTGGGCGGCGCGGTCGGCCTGGACAGCCGCACGGGCAGCCTGCTCGCTGTCATGCTGCTGGACCCGGTTGCGCTGCAACAGTGCGCGCTGCTCGGCATCGTGGTCCCGCTGCGCCTTGGTGCTCGCGGGGTCTGCCGGGGTTTTGCGCACCGTGGCATCCGTGCCCTGCCCTCTGGACGCCGGAGGCGGCACGGCCTTTTGCTTTTCCTCAATGGAGCGCAGGCGCTCAGCCGCCTTTTCCCTGCGCTCGGCGTCGTTCAACTCCACCTCCTGGGCACGAAGCCGATCGCCGGCTTCACGCGCCTTGGTGCGGACACTGCGCAGGCAGTCCTCCACCGCAAACTGCTTGTAGCAGGCTGCTTCCTCCTTCTGGCGAACGGCAGCCAGCGCCTCGCGCTCGTGGCGGATGCGTTCGTGCTCGGCCTTGCGATGCGCAGCCGCAGCGGCCTGAGCGCTGTCTTGTGTTCCATCGGCGGCCTGGGCCCACACGGGAGCCACTGGCAGCACCAGCACAGTGGCAAGCACCGTTGCAGCAAAAAATGCACGCTGCATCATGTCAGCCCCGTATCCACCATGCGACGCTCCAGGTCCAGGAATTCCTTGGACTGCATCTCGTTGAGACGCGACACAGTGCGCGGAAACTCGTGTGCCAGCGGCCCATCGGTGTAAAGCTGCTCGGGCGGCACAGCCGCCGACAGAATGAGCTTGACACGCCGGTCATACAGCACGTCCACCAGCCAGGTAAAGCGCCGCGCGGGCGACGCCATGCTCACCGGCATGTAGGGCACGTCGGAAAGCAGCACGGTGTGGAACTGCGTGGCAATCTCCAGGTAGTCGTTCTGCGAACGCGGGCCGCCGCACAGCGCCTTGAAGTCGAACCACACCACGCCACCGGCCTTGCGCCGTGCGCGGATCTCGCGCTGCTCGATGTGCAGCACCGGATCTTCGTCATGCACTTCGGCCAGCTGGTCGAAGGCCTGGCTCATCTCGGCGTCGGCTTCGGGGCCCAGAGGCGTGTGGTAGAGCTTCACATGCTCCAGCGTGCGGCGTCGGTAGTCGGTGCCGTTGTCCACGTTGACCACTTCCAGCTTCTCGTTGAGCAATGCAATCGCGGGCAGGATGCGGTCGCGGTGCAGGCCGCCGGGGTACAGATCGTCCGGTTTGAAATTGGACGTGGTGACAAAACCCACGCCATTGTCGAACAGCGCCACCAGCAAGCGGTGCAGGATCATGGCATCGGTGATGTCCGCCACGTGGAACTCGTCGAAGCAGATGAGCTTGTAGCGCTTGGCAATGCGCTCGCCCAGCACGTCGAGGGGGTTCTGCGTGCCCTGCAGCGCCACCAGCTCGCGGTGCACCTCGCGCATGAACTCGTGAAAGTGCAGGCGCACCTTGCGCTTGAGTGGCACGGCGTCAAAGAAGCACTCCATCAGGAAGCTCTTGCCCCGCCCCACCCCGCCGTACATGTACACGCCACGCGGAATCTCGGGCCGGTTGATCAGCTTCTTGAGCGCGTTGGAACGCCGCGCCTTGTAGGCGGCCCATTCATCGGCACAGCGCTGCAGCGCATCCACGGCCCGCAACTGGGCGGGGTCGCTTTGGTAGCCTTTGGCGGCCAGCTCGGCCAGGTAAGCCTGTTTGACTGTCACGGGATGCGCACCCTTCTGATACTATGAATTTGATAGCTACCAGCGCATGACTAGCAGGCGCTGGAGCCCTTTTTTATTCAAATATCAGAAGTTGAGAGTGCGCTTGTCCACGGCCAGGGCCGCTTCCTTGGTGGCTTCGCTCAAGGAGGGGTGTGCGTGGCAGATGCGTGCGATGTCTTCGCTGCTGGCCTTGAACTCCATGGCGACCACAGCTTCGGAGATCAGCTCGCTGGCCTGCGGGCCCACGATGTGCACGCCCAGGATCTCATCGGTTTCGGCATCGGCCAGCATCTTGACCATGCCGGTGGTGTCACCCAGTGCGCGTGCGCGGCCGTTGGCCAGGAAGGGGAAACTGCCCGCCTTGTACTTGACGCCATCGGCCTTGAGCTGCTGCTCGGTGCGGCCCACCCATGCGATCTCGGGGCTGGTGTAGATGACCCAGGGAATGGTGTTGAAGTTGACGTGACCGTGCTGGCCGGCGATGCGCTCGGCCACGGCAACGCCTTCTTCCTCGGCCTTGTGTGCCAGCATCGGGCCACGCACCACGTCGCCCACCGCCCAGACGCCGGGCAGGTTGGTCTTGCAGTCGCCGTCCACCACAATGGCGCCGCGCTCGTCCAGCTGCAGGCCCACGGCTTCGGTGTTCAGACCGATGGTGTTGGGCACGCGGCCGATGGAGACGATGAGCTTGTCCACTTCCAGCGACTGGGCTTCGCCCTTGGCGTTGGTGTAGGCAATGCTCACACCCTTTTTGCTGGTCTTGATCTCGCCAACCTTCACGCCCAGCTCGATCTTCAGGCCCTGCTTGTCGAAAGCCTTCTTGGCTTCCTTGGCGATCTGCTCATCCACCGCGCCCAGGAAGGTAGGCAGGCCTTCGAGGATGGTGACTTCGGCACCCAGGCGGCGCCACACCGAGCCCATTTCCAGGCCGATCACGCCCGAGCCGATGAGGCCGAGCTTCTTGGGCACGGCGCCGACGCGCAGCGCGCCGTCGTTGGACAGCACCAGTTCTTCGTCAAACGGCGTGCCGGGCAGCGCACGGGCGTTGGAGCCGGTGGCGATGATGATCTGTTTGCCAACGATGGTCTCTTCAGCGGCACCCGCCACCTTGATCTCGTAGCCCCCTTCGGCAGCCTTCACGAACGAGCCGCGACCGTGGAAGAAGCTGACCTTGTTCTTCTTGAACAGGTACAGGATACCGTCGTTGTTCTGCTTCACGACGGTGTCCTTGCGGGCAATCATCTTGGCCACATCCATCTTGACGCCAGTGGCCGTGATGCCGTGCTCGGCAAAGTGCTTGTTGGCATGCTCGAAATGCTCGGACGATTGCAGCAGCGCCTTGGAGGGGATGCAACCGACGTTGGTGCAGGTGCCACCGGGTGCGGGGCCGCCCTTGTCGTTCTTCCACTCGTCGATACAGGCGACGTTGAAGCCCAGCTGGGCGGCACGGATGGCGGCAATGTAGCCACCAGGGCCGCCACCGATGACGATCACATCAAATTGTTTGCTCATGGGAAATCTCGTTCAGTCAGTTGGAGAAAGACCCACCGGCGGGCAGGACCAGAGGCCGGGCCACGCGGGTGGGTCGATGCAGTCAGGGGATCAGATGTCGAACAGCAGGCGCGATGGGTCTTCCAGCGCGTCCTTCATTGCCACCAGGCCCAGCACGGCTTCGCGGCCGTCGATGATGCGGTGGTCATAGGACATGGCCAGGTAGTTCATCGGGCGGATCACGATCTGGCCGTTTTCCACGACAGCGCGGTCCTTGGTGGCGTGCACGCCCAGGATGGCCGACTGGGGCGGGTTGATGATGGGGGTAGACAGCATGGAGCCGAACGTGCCGCCATTGGAGATCGAGAACGTGCCGCCAGTCATTTCTTCAATGCCCAGCTTGCCTTCTGCGGCCTTCTTGCCGAACTCGGCGATCTTCTTCTCGATGTCGGCGAAGCTCATCTGGTCTGCATTGCGCAAGATGGGCACCACCAGGCCACGGGGCGAGCCCACGGCGATACCGATGTCGAAATAGCCGTGGTAGACGATGTCGTTGCCGTCCACCGACGCGTTCAGCACGGGGTACTTCTTGAGGGCATGCACGGCGGCCTTCACAAAGAAGGACATGAAGCCCAGTTTGGTGCCGTGTTCCTTGGTGAAGCTGTCCTGGAACTTCTTGCGCAGGTCCATCACCGGTGCCATGTTCACTTCGTTGAAAGTGGTCAGGATGGCGTTGGTGGCTTGCGACTGCAGCAGACGCTCTGCCACGCGGGCGCGCAGGCGGCTCATGGGCACTCGCTGCTCGGGACGACCGCTCAGATCTTCCTTGCCAGCGGGCGCTGCCACCTGGGGCAGTGCCTTGGAGGGCACACCAGTGGGGATCACGCTGGGAGCTGCGACAGCAGCCTTGGCACCACCGGCCACGGCGGCCAGCACGTCACCCTTGGTCACACGGCCGTCCTTGCCCGAACCGGCCACGGCCGAGACAGACAGGTTGTTGTCGGCCAGCAGCTTGGCAGCGGCGGGCATGGCCACATCGCCCTTGGAGCCACCTGCGGCGGCAGGCGCTGCAGCAGGTGCAGCGGCAGCGGGGGCTGGTGCGGCAGCCGCAGGAGTTGCTGCAGCGGCGCCCGCCTTGCCTTCCGTGTCGATCTTGGCGATGAGCTGGTCAGCCACCACAGTGGCACCATCGCCCTGGATGATTTCAGACAGCACGCCAGCGGAGGGTGCAGGCACTTCCAGCACGACCTTGTCGGTTTCAATCTCGATCAGGATCTCGTCCACGGCCACGGCTTCACCGGGCTTCTTCTTCCAGTTGAGCATGGTGGCTTCTGCCACGGATTCGGACAGCTGGGGGACTTTGACTTCTACGATAGCCATTTTGAATTCTTTCGGTAGGGGTTCTGTTCTGTGTTCGTTCGGGTAGCTGGCCTTACTTGGTCAGGACAAAACCCTTGAGCTTGGCGAATGCTGCATCCACCAGCGCCTTTTGCTGCTCCTGGTGCAGGTGGGCATAACCCACGGCAGGCGAAGCAGACGCGGCGCGGCCTGCATAGCCCAGCTTCTGGCCATCGAGCATGTTCTCGTGGATGTTGTGCTGGATGAAGAACCAGGCACCCTGGTTCTGCGGCTCGTCCTGGCACCACACCACATCCGTCGCGTTGGGGTACTTCTTGAGTTCGGCCCCAAAAGCCTTGTGGGGGAACGGGTAGAGCTGTTCCACACGGATGATGGCCACGTCTTCGTCTTCGCGTTCGGTGCGCTTCTTCACGAGGTCGTAGTACACCTTGCCCGAGCACGCGATCACGCGCTTGACCTTGGCGGCCTTCTTCACGATGGCTTCGTTCTGCTCGGGAATCACCGTCTGGAAGCTGCCCTTGGTGAACTCGGACAGCGGCGAGGTGGCGTCCTTGTTACGCAGCAGCGACTTGGGCGTCATGATGATCAGCGGCTTGCGCAGGTCGCGCACCATCTGGCGTCGCAGCACATGGAAGATCTGGCTGGCCGTGGTGGGCTGCACGATCTGCATGTTGGTGTCGGCCGCCAGCTGCATAAAGCGCTCCAGGCGGGCCGAGCTGTGCTCAGGGCCCTGGCCTTCATAGCCGTGCGGCAGCATCAGCGTGATGCCGTTCACCCGGCCCCACTTCACTTCACCCGAGGCGATGAACTGGTCGATCACCACCTGGGCGCCGTTGGCGAAGTCGCCGAACTGTGCTTCCCAGATCACCAGGGTGTTGGGGTCGTTCGATGCATAGCCGTACTCGAAGCCCAGCACCGCCTCTTCGGACAGGATGGAGTCGATCACGACAAACGGGGCCTGGTTGTCGGCCACGTTCTGCAGCGGCACATAGGTGCCGGCATCCCACTTTTCGCGGGCCTGGTCATGGATCACGGCATGGCGGTGGGTGAAGGTGCCGCGCCCGCAGTCTTCGCCCGACAGGCGCACCGGGTAGCCGCTGGCCACCAGGGACGCGAAGGCCATGTGCTCGCCCATGCCCCAGTCCACATTGATTTCGCCACGGCCCATGGCAGCGCGGTCATCGTAGACCTTCTTCACCAGTTGGTGCGGTGTGACGCTGGCAGGAATGGTGGTGAGCTTTTCGGACAGGCGCTTCCATTCCGTCAGTGGAATCGCGGTATCGCCCGCATCGGTCCACTTCTTGCCCAGGAAGGGCGACCAGTCCACCGCGTACTTGCTCTTGAAATTGGTCAGCACCGGATCGACGGTGTGCTTGCCCGCATCCATGGCAGAGCGGTACGCCTTGACCATGTCGTCGCCCAGCGTCGCACCCAGGCCCTGAGTGGCCAGCTTGTCGGCGTACAGCTTACGGGTGCCGGGGTGGGCTGCAATCTTCTTGTACATGAGTGGCTGGGTCAGCGAGGGCGTGTCCTGCTCGTTGTGGCCCAGCTTGCGGAAGCAGGTGATGTCCACCACCACGTCCTGGCGGAACTCCATGCGGAATTCCAGCGCCAGTTGGGTGGCCAGCACCACGGCTTCGGGATCATCACCGTTGACGTGCAGCACCGGCGATTCGACCATCTTCACGATGTCGGTACAGAACGCGCTGGAGCGCATGTCGCGCGGGTCCGAGGTGGTGAAGCCGATCTGGTTGTTGATGATGATGTGCACCGTGCCGCCCGTGGTGTAGCCACGGGTCTGCGCCAGCGCCAGGGTTTCCTGGTTGACGCCCTGTCCGCCAAATGCGGCATCGCCGTGCACCAGCACGGGCAACACCTGGCTACCCCGGGGGTCATCACGGCGGTCCATGCGGGCGCGCACCGAACCTTCCACCACGGGGTTGACGATTTCCAGGTGCGAGGGGTTGAACGCCAGCGACAGATGGACCGGGCCGCCGGGGGTGGATACGTCCGAGGAGAAGCCCTGGTGGTACTTCACGTCGCCCGCTGGCAGGTCTTCCGGAGCAGTGTGGTCAAACTCGGCAAACAAGTCGGCGGGCATCTTGCCCAGCGTATTGACCAGCACGTTCAGGCGGCCACGGTGGGCCATGCCAATGACGATTTCCTGGATGCCCTTGGAGCCCGCCTGCTGGATCAGCTCGTCCATGGCGGCGATGAAGCTCTCGCCCCCTTCGAGGGAGAAACGCTTCTGGCCGACGTACTTGGTGTGCAGAAAAC
>NZ_JBWKZU010000067.1:0-23240 GCF_059424825.1 Acidovorax sp. GW101-11A03
GCCACTTGCGACAAGAGCTGGTCGCCCATGTCGTGGCCCAGGGTGTCGTTGAGGTCTTTGAAGTTATCGAGGTCGATGAACAGCAAGGCGCCCAGGCTCTTGGTGCGCTGGCAGGCGGCGATGGAGCGTTGCAGGCGGTCCAGCAGCAGGCGCCGGTTGGGCAGGCCGGTGAGCGCGTCGTAGAAGGCCAGGCGCTCGATTTCCTGCTCTGCCAGCTTGCGGTCGGTGATGTCCATGGTGAAACCATGCGACACCACCGAGCCATCGGCTTCGCGGTGGGGCACAGCGTTGGTCATGTGCCAGCGCACGCTGCCATCGTTCATGCGCACGCGGTACTCGCACTGCCAGGGCACGAGCTTGCGCACCGACATCATGGCCGAGCGCTGCACCTGCGGCAGGTCTTCAGGCACCACCCGGTGCATGAGCACGCCGTGGTCGGTGGTCACCTCGTGGGGCTCGACACCCATGAACTCGCGCACCGCATCGCTGATGTACTGCACGCTGGTGCTGCCATCGGAATGCAGGCGGTATTCGTAGATGAAGCCCGGGATGCGGCTGGCAATGCGCTGGATGAACAACAGCTGTTCGCGCAGCTGCTCGGCCGCACGGTGCTCGTCCGTCACGTCCTGCACCACGCCCATCACCACCTGCACGCCATCGCGCGGCAGCGTGCGCTGCACGCGCGAGCGCATCCAGCGCACTTCGCCGTCGGGCCGGCGCCAGCGGTACTCCACATCCAGGCCAGATCCGCGCTCGCGTATCTTGTCGAACACATGGCGGTCTTCCGGCAGGATGCCGCTCACGGCGCGCTCCGGGTCCACCCATTCCTGTTGTTCAAAACCGGCGATGTTGCACAGGCCGGGCGACCACAGCAGCACGGTTTCGCCCGGGTCTTCAATGCGGCGCCAATGGCCGGTGCGGGCCAGGCTCTCCATGGTGTTGAAGACTTCGGTCTGCTCGCGCAGCTCACGCCGCACTTCTTCGAGCGAGCGCTCGGACGCGGCCAGCGCAGCACGCAAGGTTTCGGCCTCGGAGGCGTCGCGCACCGTGACCATGATGCAATCGTGGGTGACCCGGCGCGCGGACAGATCCCAGGCCAGCAGCAAGCGCCCGGGCTCGCGCACCACCTGGCGGCACTCCAGCGGCACCCCTACGCGCACCACGCCATACAGCTGGTCCAGCAAAGAGGTGCTCGCCAGCAGGTCGAACACCTCGCTGGCATCCGCACCGGGCTCGCGCACAGCGCCCAGCCCCGGCATGCGGCGTGCGGCCGCGTTGGCCGCCAGCAGCACCAACCGGCCGTTCTGCAGCCGGAACTCCATCAACGCCACCGGCACCGCATCCACCAGAGCCTGCAGGCGCGCCTGCGCCATGGGCTCGATAAGGCCGTCGCCCACGGGGGCGAGGAGGTCGGTCAACAGTTCGGACGAAATCACGGTCGCTCTGAAACCTTCGAATCCTGGGGTTGGGAAAAGCGCCCTCGCAATGGAAAGCGCTTGCGGTCAAAGCCAAGCTGCCAGCATACAGCCAAGAGTATGTCAAAACGTAACAAAGCTACAAAACCTGCGGCAAATCATTGAGGGGAAACCCCATGGGCAAGCTGCTACAGTCCACGCCTCATTCCCCCCGCCCCCTGCATGTCCGACACGCTCGAACACCACACGCCCATGATGCAGCAGTACCTCGCCCTCAAGGCCGGGTACCCTGAAACGCTCCTGTTCTACCGCATGGGCGACTTCTACGAGGTCTTCTGGCAGGACGCCGAAAAGGCCGCACGCCTGCTCGACATCACGCTCACGCAGCGCGGCCAGTCGGGCGGGCAGCCGGTGGTGATGGCGGGCGTGCCCTTCCATGCGCTGGAGAACTACCTGGCACGCCTGATCAAGATGGGCGAGTCGGTGGCCATTGCCGAGCAGGTGGGCGAGGTGGGCGCGGCGAAGGGCCCGGTGGAGCGCAAGGTGGTGCGCGTGGTCACGCCCGGCACGCTGACCGATACCGAGCTGCTGTCCGACAAATCCGAATCGCTGCTGATGGCCGTGCACCAGGCGCCCCGCGCGCGCTGCGGCCTGGCGTGGCTGAGCGTGACGCAGGGCCGCGTGTTCCTGGCCGAATGTGCGCTGGACGAGTTGGGCGCCTGGCTGGCGCGCGTGGCCCCCAGCGAGCTGATCTACAGCGCCGGCGTGACCGAACGCTTCGAGCAGCAATTGCAGGTGCTGCGCCAAGGCGGCGCCTTCACCTGCCCCATGAGCCCCCGCCCCGACTGGCAGTTCGACAGCGCCCTGGGCGAGCGCAAGCTGCTCGAAAACCTGGGTGCCGCCAGCCTGCAGGCCTGGGGCGCACAAGACCTGGGCGAGGCCCACGCCGCCGCTGCCGGGCTGCTGACCTACGCCGAACATACCCAGGGCCGCACGCTCACGCATGTGCACAGCGTGCAGGTGCAGCGCAACGACGACCTCATCGACCTGCCCGCCACCACGCGGCGCAACCTGGAACTGGTGAAGACCTTGCGCGGCGACGATGCGCCCACGCTGTTTTCGCTGCTCGACACCTGCATGACCGGCATGGGCAGTCGCCTGCTCAAGACCTGGCTGCTGGAACCCCGCCGCGATCGTGCCGAGGCACGCCAGCGCCTCTCAGCCACCACAGCCCTGCGCGGAGCGGGGGGTGCTGGCGGCGGCTCTGGGCCCTGGGCCACACTGCGCGGCGAACTCAAGGGCGTGAGCGATGTGGAACGCATCACCGCCCGCATTGCGCTGCGCCAGGTGCGCCCACGCGAACTGGTGGGCCTGGGCAAGACGCTACAAAAATCAGAGCTACTAGCGCTTAATGGACGCGCGCCAGAGCCTTTTTTGGTTCAAATTTTTGGCCACCTGCACCCGCCCGAAGGCTGCACGGCGTTGCTGCAGGCCGCCATTGCCGAAGAGCCCGCCGCCCTGGTGCGCGACGGCGGCGTGATCGCCACGGGCTTTGACACCGAGCTGGACGAACTGCGCGCCATCCAGACCAACTGCGACGCCTTCTTGCTGGAGCTGGAAACGCGCGAAAAGGCCCGCACCGGCATAGCCAACCTGCGCGTGCAGTTCAACAAGGTGCACGGCTTCTACATCGAGGTGACCAGCAGCAACCTGGACCGCGTACCCGACGACTACCGCCGCCGCCAGACGCTGAAGAACGCAGAGCGCTTCATCACGCCCGAACTCAAGGCGTTTGAAGACAAGGCGCTGTCCGCCAACGAGCGCGCCCTGGCCCGCGAGAAATGGCTGTACGAGCAGATCCTGGACCAGCTGCAGCCGCATGTGCCTGCCCTCACGCGGCTGGCGCAGGCGCTGGCCACGCTCGATGTGTTGTGCACGCTCGCCGAACGCTCGCTCACACTCAACTGGTGCGCGCCGCAGTTTGTGCCCGAGCCCTGCATCGAGATCGAAGGCGGCCGCCACCCGGTGGTCGAAGCCCGCCTGGCCGAGACCTCCAGCGGCAGCTTCATCGCCAACCGCACGCGGCTGAACACCAACACACGCATGCAGGTCATCACCGGCCCCAACATGGGCGGTAAATCGACCTACATGCGGCAGGTGGCGCTCATCGTGCTGCTTGCCAGCATTGGCAGCCATGTGCCCGCCACCAGCTGCCGCCTGGGGCCCATCGATGCCATCCACACCCGCATCGGCGCGGCCGACGACCTGGCCAACGCGCAGTCCACCTTCATGCTGGAGATGACCGAGGCCGCGCAGATCCTGCACGCCGCCACGCCGCACAGCTTGGTGCTGATGGACGAGATTGGCCGGGGCACCAGCACGTTTGACGGCCTGGCCCTGGCCAGCGGCATTGCCACCCACCTGCACGACAAGACGCGCGCCTTCACGCTGTTTGCCACGCACTACTTCGAGCTGACCGAGCTGCCCGCCAAGGCGCGCCACGCGATCAACATGCATGTGAGCGCGACCGAGAGCGGCGCGGACATCGTCTTCTTGCACGAGATCCAGCCCGGCCCCGCCAGCCGCAGCTACGGGATCCAGGTTGCAAAACTAGCGGGCATGCCGTCGCCTGTGCTGCACCACGCGCGCCACGCGCTCGCGGCGCTGGAAGAGCGTGCAGGCGAGGACGAGTTGCAGGTGGACCTGTTTGCCGCCCCCGAGGTGCCCGAGAGCGCGGGCGCCAGCCCGGTCGAGGCGGCGTTGGCCAGTATCAACCCCGATGCCCTGAGCCCGCGCGAGGCGCTGGATGCGCTGTACCAGCTCAAGAAGATGGCAGGCTGAAGCGACACGACCCCGCCTACGCTGCGGGCTGCCTCCGGGACACCTCGCAACGTGCAGGGTAGTTTTCGGGCCTCAGCGGTACCAGGGGTTGGTTCTACAGCGCTGATTGCTATCATTTTTGCACCAATAGCAGCCATCGCAACGATGGGGCACCCGGCTGGGGCCAGGGGCCTTGGGGTCGCGGGCGACTAAACTCGCGGGTTACCTTCATCCAACGAACCCCATTGCTCCATGACGTACTGCGTCGCCATCAAACTCAACGCCGGACTGGTTTTCCTGTCCGATTCCCGCACCAACGCCGGTCTGGACCAGATCAGCTCGTTCCGCAAGATGATGGTCTATGAAAAGGCGGGCGACCGCTTCATGGTGCTGCTGTCGGCGGGCAATCTATCGATCTCGCAGTCCGTGCGCGAGATCCTGCAGAACGAGCAGATCAAGGACGGTGATTCTGGCGAAGCCATCACGATCTGGAACGCCAAGAGCATGTTCGATGCGGCCCGCGTTCTGGGCTCGGCCGTGCGCCATGTGCACGAGCGCGATGGCGCCGCGCTCAAGCGCTCGGGCGTGGACTTCAATGTGTCCATGGTGTTTGGCGGCCAGATCAAGGGCGAGGGCATGCGCCTGTTCCAGGTCTACTCGGCGGGCAATTTCATTGAAGCCACGTCGGAGACACCGTACTTCCAGGTGGGCGAATCCAAGTACGGCAAGCCGGTGCTGGACCGCGTGCTCACGCCCGAGACCCCCCTGGACGAGGCCGCCAAATGCGCGCTGGTCTCCATGGACAGCACGCTCAAATCCAACCTGTCGGTGGGCCTGCCACTGGACCTGGTGGTGTACGAGGCCGACCGGTTTGCCACCGACAAGGTGGTCTGCATCGACGAGAACAACCCCTACTTCCGCATGCTGCACGACAGCTGGGGCCAGAAGCTGCGCCAGGTGTTCGACAGCATCGAGGACCCGGCCTGGGGCGGTGGTGCGACCGAGGTGCCCATCATGGTGAGCCCTGCACGCAGCAAGCCGCTCAAGAAGATCACGACCCACACCGACCGGCTCATCTAAGCCTTTCGGGCCGCCCTGCCCCCTTGCCCTGCCGGTACGCCCTTTGCCCATGCTCCCCATCGTTTTTTCTCACGCCAACAGCTTCCCGGCGGGTACCTACCGCCTGCTGTTCAAGCTGCTCAAGGCCCGTGGATTCCAGATCAGCGCGGTGGAGCGCTATGGCCACGACCCACAGTATCCGGTGACCAACAACTGGCCCCACCTAGTGCAGCAGCTGGCCGACTTTGCCACCGCACAGGTGCAGCGGCTGGGTCAGCCGGTGTTTCTGGTGGGACATTCGCTGGGCGGATTCCTGAGCGTGATGGCCGCCGCCCGCCACCCCGAACTGGTGCGCGGCGTGCTGCTGATTGACTCGCCGCTGATCGGCGGCTGGAAGGCCAACGTGGTCGGCGTGGCCAAGCGGGCACAGGTGGTGGGCTCGATATCGCCCGGCCGCGTGAGCCGCCAGCGCCGCTTCAGCTGGGCCAGCAACGAAGAGGCGCTGGAGCACTTCCGCAAGAAGAAGGCCTTTGCGCGCTGGCACCCCGAGGTGTTGCAGGACTACATCATCCACGGCCTGCAGGACCAGGACGGCAAACGTGTGCTGGGCTTTGACCGCGCGGTGGAAACCGCCATCTACAACACCCTGCCGCACAACCTGGGCCGCCTGCTCAGCGCCCACCCGCTGCAGTGCCCGGCCGCGTTCATCGGGGGGCGCGACTCGGAAGAAATGAAACAGGTGGGCATGGCCATGACGCTGCGCATCACCGAGGGCCGCACCATGATGCTGGACGGCAGCCACCTTTTCCCCATGGAGCAGCCGCAGGCCACGGCAGCGGCCATCGAGGCCGCGCTGTTGAACCTGGCCTCACTCACCCAGGCCTGAGCCCCGGGGCCCACCGCCAGCGGACCTCCCTATATCACCAAAACCCCCGGTGCAGCGCCTGAAACAGCGCCGCAGGGACCGCCTTTGATCAGGGCAAACAGGGAGCGCGGCGCTCCGGGCAATCCCCTACACTGGGGGAATTGTTACAGCGTGATACACCCGACATGCCTGCACAGTCCTCCCTCGCCTCGCGCCTGCCCGCGTTGAGCTATCTGCTCCTGGCGATTTACCTGGTCATCCTTGCGTTTCGCACCCACAACGACACGACCATGGCCCTGGTGGTGGCGTCGGTGGTGATGTTTGCCTGCTGCTGGGCCAGCGCCACGCACCTGCTGGGCGCACGGCCCGCACTGCAGTTTGTGCTGATTGCCGTGAGTTTTGGCTGGTTTGCCGAGCAGATGGGGTCGTCGCGCGGCTGGTTTTTTGGCCACTACACCTACACCGATGTGCTGGGCCCGCGCCTGGGCGATGTGCCCATCGTGATACCGCTGATGTGGTTTGCGCTGACCTATGCGGGGTATGTGATTGCCAACCTGATCGTCTGGCAAAGCCCGGTGGACGGCGTGCGCGGGCTGGGCAATACCGTCATGCTGTCATTTCTGGCTGCGATGATTGTCACGGCGTTTGACCTGGGCGCCGACCCCTACATGGTCTACACCCTCAAAGCCTGGATCATGACCAAAACCGATGGCGCCTGGTTTGGCGAAACGGTGCAAGGCTTCTTTGGCTGGGTGTTTGTCTCTTTTGTGATCATTCTGGGCTTTCGCCTATCGGTCCGATCACTGGCCATGCAGCCCAGCAGCCCGTTTTTGCGCCACCATGCGTTGGTGCCGCTTGCACTGTATGGGAGCAACATGGTGTTTCAGATGATGCTGGGCAACCCCGTCGAAATTCGCTCGATTGCACCCTTTGCAATGGGCATCCCCCTCTTGTGTGCGCTGGCGGGCTACCAGCGCTGGGTCGCACCCGCCAAGGCCCCCGTATGAGCCAGAACACTTTGCATACGCACCCCATTTCGGATGCCGAACTGGCCGGCATGCAGCACCACGCCGATCCGCTGGCAGACAAGACCATTGCCGACATCCTGGGCGACTGGCCCGCAGGGGATGTCGCGGTGGACGCCCCGCAGTGGACACGCATCGACACCGTGAACCGTCTGTTCGGAGAGTGGACGGACAACCAGAGCCTGGTGGGCTGGACCGCCCAGGGCGACGGGGTGGACGCCGACATGGCCCGGGCGCTGAACCATTACGTGCAGACCGCCCAGGTGCTGCCGCCCTGGGCCGACGCAAAAAAGATCGAACGCGCCGAGAAGCTCTTCATGGAGCATGGGGCGCTGTCGTGCATTCTGCTGTTCTGTGCCAGCCTGCCAGAGTGTTATGTGATCCCCGACCTCTCCAGCGTGCTGCACACCTCGGGCCAGCTGGAGCAGAACGCAGAGTACCGCATCCGCTCCACGGCGGCGATGATCTTCCCCGTGATGATGCACGGCGGCCTGGGCCAGCGCGGCGCGGGCGTGGCCCAGGTGCTCAAGGTACGGCTGATCCACGCCACCATCCGCAACCTGATCCTGCATGGCAGCCCGCAAGACGCCGTGAAGCAGCTGCTGGCCGGGGGCAGCGGGCAGGTGGCAGCACAAGCCCTGCCCGCCGGCGGTGGGCGCCAGGCCATGTTCAAGACGCTGTACGCGCGCGGCTGGAACCTGCAGGGCGATGGCCTGCCCTGCAACCAGGAGGAGCTGGCCTACACCTTGCTTACCTTTGGCTACGTGTTTCTGCGCAGCCTGCGCCGCCTGGGGATCGGTTTGCGCCCGGCCGACGAAGAGGCCTACCTGCATGCCTGGAACGTGGTGGGCCACATCCTGGGCATTGACCGGGCCCTGATGGTGGACACCATGGACCAGGGCCACGCGTTGATGGCCCGCATGCAGGCCCGGGGCCGCGCCGAACCCGTGGTGCCCGACCCACGCCCCGCCCTGGGCCGGGCCCTGATGCAGACCATGGAGAACTCACTGCCCTGGAGCATTGTGAAACCCTTCCCCGAACTCATGACCCGCTACCTGTGCGGGCGCGACACCGCCAGCGACCTGGGCCTGACCCAGCGCGCGCCCTGGCCGTCGGCGCTACTGTTCTGGGGAGTGTTGCTGATCGCGCGGGCCATTGATACGCTGCTGCGGATGGTGCTGCCACGCTTTTCCATCGTGCGGACGCTTACCCGCATCCTGGGCTACCACTTCATGAGCCGCGTGCTGATGAGCCAGACCCGCCCCCTGCAACTGCCCACCGAGCTGCTGAACCAGGTGGACCAGGTGGTGCACAGCTGGAGCGACGACCCCCACGCCCCCGGCTGGCTCAACCGGATCGAAGACCGGTTGACCACACATGGCAGCTGGAGCCCGGGGTTGGCGCGCAAGGCGCAGGCCGCAAGCGCCCCCCAGGCGCAGCAACCCGCATAGCCATTGTTTACGCCAGGCCGATGTACCCGCTGCTCTGCGCCCTTCTGATGCTGGCCCGGCATTGGCGCGCGCATTGCGGCGTAGCAGTCGCCCTGCTGTGCCTGGTCGTCCCCATGGCTCTGCCCTTGGGCGCGAATGCGGCGTCGCCCCTGGTGCTGACCCAGGATCGACCCCAGGTGAATGCCTGGGAGGCCATCACAATCAAGGCAGACCCCACATACCAGCTCTCGGTGCAGGACATGCTGAGCCAGTTGCCGGCGTTCGAGGCACCCGCCCAGCGGGGTGGTTCCCTGGGCGTACACAAGGCAGCGATGTGGCTGCACATCCCCATCATTGCGCCCGAAGCGCCGCGCACCCCCTGGGTGGTCAACATCGGCTACAGCTCGCTGCAGGCCGACATCTACCTGATCGGCGACGGCAAGGTGCTCAAGCAGGTCAGTACGCGCCAGCCCGGCCAGACACAGATGTCCAGCCGCACACCCGCAATGGCCCTCGACCTGCAGGCCGGGCAGGCGTATGACGTGCTGATACGGGTGCAGGCCACCGGGCCGCTGATCCTGCCCATCACCGTGGGCGAAATGCCTTATCAGATGCACGAAGCCCTGCGCGAGCAGATGCTGCAGGGTCTGCTCAACGGGCTGGCGCTCTGCCTGCTGATGTACAGCCTGATCCAGTGGGTCACGCAACGCGAGCCGCTGTTCGGCTTCTATGCGCTGGTGGTGTTTGGCAGCGCAGGCTTTTCGCTGCAGTTCTTCGGCATTGGCGATCAGTTTTTATGGCCGGGCAATCTGTGGATGAGCCGGTATGCAGGACTGGCCGCTGGGCTGATTGCGCTGGCGGGTTCGTTCCTCTTCCTGGGCGCCGCCCTGGCAGACAACCCGCAAAGCCGCTACGCTCGTGCCATGCGCACTGGCGCCGCGATCACTGCGGTGGTCTGCGCGGCCGTCATGCTCGGCTGGCTGAGTGTGCCCATTGCGATTGCCTTCATGAGCCTGATGGGCCCCCTGCCCTCAATCATCAGCGTGCCCGCCGCCATTGCACGGGTACGGCAGAAGGACCCGATCGGCGCCACCCTGCTGGCCGCATGGATCGCCTACGGGGTGGCCGCAGCACTCATGGTGTGCCTCGTCCAGGGCTGGGTGCCCGCCAACTTCTGGACGCTGCACTCGTTCCAGCTTGGCGCCACGATTGACATGCTGCTCTTCCTGCGGGTCATGGGGCTGCGTGCCAATGCCATGCGGCTCAAGGCACAAGAGGCGCTGCACGAGCGGGACCTGATGCATTCACTGGCCCACAGCGACCCTCTGACGGGCCTGAATAACCGGCGCGGCCTGCAGCAGGCACTGCATGCTGCGCTGGCCACCTGCTCACAACGCAGTCTGGTGGCGGTGTACCTGATGGACCTGGACGGGTTCAAGCCCGTGAACGACTCGTATGGCCACGATGTGGGCGACGAGCTTCTGGTGGCCGTAGGCCAGCGGCTGCAATCCAGTGTCCGACAGCAGACCGACCTGGTCGCACGGCTGGGGGGGGACGAGTTCATCATCATGGCCTGCCATCTCGAAACGCCACAGCAGGCAGAGGATCTGGGCCGTGCGCTGCTGCGGGCGTTCGACCAGCCGTTTGGCCTGGGCAATCTGCGCCTGAAAGTGGGCCTGACCATCGGCTACGCCCTGGCTCCGCTGGACAGCGACGACCCCCAGGGGCTGATCCGCCTGGCCGATGCGGCCATGTACGCGGGCAAGCAGGGGGGCAAGCGATCGATCCGGCGCAACACTGGCGAACTGGCGCTGGCACCATGACACCAGCCCTTCGCCCCATGCCGAACCGGCCCTGGCTGCAGCTGCGCTACACCCTTTGGCTGGCGTTGTTGTGGGCCTTGCTGGCCTGCCCTGGCGCATGGGCCAGCAGTCCCGCCTTGCAGCTCAGCGATGAAAAGCGCGCCATCGACGCCTGGCCCGCCGTCAAGCTGCTGAGCGACCCCAGCCGCCAGCTTTCCGTTCGGGACGTGCTGCCGCTGGCCGACAAGTTCACCCCCCCTTCCAGCGTGGGCGCCACGCTGGGCGTGCGGCCCGACGCAGTGTGGCTGCGCATCCCGTTCGAGGTGGCGTCCACCTCTGACGCCCAGTGGATTCTGGACATCAACCATTCCGACCTGAACCACATCGATATCTACCTCACGACCGGCGGGTACCTGGTCCAGCAAGCCACCCTGGGCAGCCTGCACCCGTATACGCAACGTCCCCTGCAAAGCCGCTCCCACGCCATCCCGCTGAATCTGATGTCCGGGCTGCCGTATGAACTGCTGGTGCGTGTGGAGACCCGGGGCGCGATGATCCTGCCCATCTCGTTCTACAAGCCCGCGGCCATGCTCAGCAAGGCCGTCAACGAGCAGATGCTGCAAGGTGTTCTCACCGGCCTGGCCCTGTGCCTGCTGGTGTACAGCCTGGGCCAGTGGCTGAGCCTGCGTGACCCTCTTTTCATCTACTACACGCTGCTCACCTCCGGAAGCCTGCTGTTTTCCATGCACCTTTTCGGTGTGGGCCGGCAGTTCCTCTGGAGCGACAGCCTCTGGCATGAGGTCCACATGGGGGGAATGTCGGCCCTGCTTGCCACCTGTGGCTCGTTCCTCTTCATCGGGCAGGCCCTGGCAGAGCCCGGATCCAGCGGCCGTTTCATGCGTTTCATGCGGGGCGGTGCCGTATTGTGTGTGCTGCTGGCCTTGGCCTATGGGCTGGATTTCATCTCCACCCGCGCCATCGCTGCCATCGTGAGCATCCTGGGCCTGGTTCCGGCGCTGATGGGTATCCCGGGCGCTGCGCGTCGTGCCATCCGGGGCGACGGGGTGGGAACCAGCCTGCTGCTCGCATGGCTGGTCTATTTTGTGGCCACGGCCATCGTCATCGGCGTGATCAACGGCCGGGTGCCGGTGAACTTCTGGACCATGCACTCCTTCCAGTTCGGAGCCACGCTGGACATGCTGCTCTTCATGCGGGTGCTGGGCCTGCGCACCAAGGCCCTGCGGCTGGAGGCGCTGGATGCCAACCGCGAGCGCGACGTGATGCGCTCCCTGGCCCATACCGACCCGTTGACCGGCCTGCCCAACCGGCGCGGGCTCAATATTGCGCTGGCGTCCGCGCTGTCGCGCTGCAGCCCCGAGCGGATGCTTGCGGTGTATGTGATGGATCTGGACGGCTTCAAGCCCGTGAATGACCAGCATGGTCATGACGTGGGCGACGAGTTGCTGATCGCCGTGACCCGGCGCCTGCAGGGCCATGTGCGCCAGAGCGACCTGGTGGCGCGCCTGGGCGGCGATGAATTTGTGGTGATGGCCGGGCAACTGCACAGCCTGCAGCAGGCGCAGGAGCTGGGCCACAAGCTGCTGGATGCGTTCCGTACACCGTTCTCTCTGCAGAATGTGCGGGTGGAGGTGGGCCTGACCATTGGCTATGCCATCGCCCCCCACGATGGCAACGACGCCATCGGCCTGCTCAAGCTGGCGGACGCTGCCATGTACAGCGGCAAGCAGGGCGGCAAGTTCTGCCTGCGGCGCAACACGGGCGACCTGGCGCTTTCGTCCTCCTGACCACGGCGGAACGGCGCCGCGCCCGCTGGCCCTGGCACGGGGCCAAAAAGCAACGCGGGCCATTTCCGGCTGGTCAAGCCGCCACCTATCCAGTACACACGGGACTTCGTCTTTTCACGGAGGATCGTTCGCTATGGCCCATCGCAAAAGCCCTGCCCGCATTGCCAAAGACGCGCGTGTTGCGCATTTCCGCTCGCTGGCGGCCCCACAGGCTGCCGCCCTCCAGGCGGCTGCAGCGCCCGGCCCGGCGCTCGCCTGGGACGCCATCGCTTCACTGGAGGCCCGGCTGGTGGGTCGCATCGTCCTGCCCTCCAGCCCCGACTACAACGAGGCCCGGCAAGAGTCCAACCCTGCCTTCCAGGCCTATCCCGAGATCATCGTGTACTGCGCCTGCGAGAACGACGTGCTGGAGTGCCTGGCCGTGGCACGCGCCTACAAGGTGTGGGTGGCCGTGCGCTGCGGTGGTCACAGCACGGCGGGCTATTCCGTCAACAGCGGCATGGTGGTGGACCTGAGCGATATGAAGGGTGTGGTGCTGGACCCGGCACGCGAACGGGTGCATGTGTTGCCCGGCACCGACTTCGATCATTTCAACGGTGCGATGAACCACACCGGCTGGCATGTGCCCACGGGGGCCTGCGGCAGTGTGTGTGTGGGCGGGTTCGTGCAGGGTGGGGGCTATGGCTACACCTCGCGGGCCTTTGGCATCCAGAGCGACCTGGTGGAGTCCTTCCGCGTTGCGCTGGCCAACGGCACCATCGTCACGGCCAGTGCCCAGGACCACCCCGACCTTTTCTGGGCCTTGCGGGGCGGCACCGGCGGCAACTTCGGGGTGGTTCTGCAGGTGACATACCGCATGCACCGGCTCGACCAGGTGTGGGCCTGGGCCATCAGTTGGGACCAGGCCCATGCTGCCCAGGTGCTCACGTTGATGCAAAAGAGCTTCATGAAGACGGGCGCCCCCGACGCGCTGGGCTACATGATGAACCTGGGCTACCAGCAAGGTGTGCCGGTCTACATGGTGCAGGGCATGTTCTGCGGCACCCGCGAAGCTGGCCTGCAGGCCATTGCGCCGCTGCTGGCCATCCCCAGCGCCCAGCTGCTGGTGGACAAGACCGGCACGTACCCCGAAATGAACATCTGGCTGGAGGACCACCCCTACACCCTGCCCGACAATCTCCCGGATGGCATTGCCGAAACCAAGGCCAGCGGCTACATCAACACCCCGCTGTCGCCCGCCGACTGGCAGCGCCTCATCGACTACTTCAAAACCTCTCCCAACCCCTGGTCCTTGGCCTACCTGGAGCCCTATGGGGGCGCCATCAATCGCTACCCGGTGGCCGACAGCGCCTTCATCCATCGCCATGTGGATGCCGACCTGGTGGTGGATGTGTTCTGGCGTAACCCTGCGGAGCGCGCCCAGATGGAGGCCTGGCTGGACGGATTCATGCAGCTGGTGAAGCCCTTCCTGAACGGGCATGTCTACCAGAACTACCCGGACGCACGCCTGTCGGATTTTGCGAACGCCTACTGGGGGCCCGCCTACCCGCAACTGCAGCAGGTCAAAGCCCGGTACGACCCCACCAACTTCTTCCACTTCCAGCAGAGCATTCGGCTGCCACAGGGCTGAAGAAAGGCGCGGGGCGAGCCTCGCCACCGCCCTTGCTTGATCAAGCGACCTGGGCGTAATGCAGCCGCCCCTTGCCCGCGCGCTTGGCCGCATACATGGCTTGGTCCGCGCGGTTCATGAGGGCATCGATGTCGCCCTCCATCGGGGGGTACATCGCCACGCCAATGCTGGCACCAATGGACAAATCGCGTCCATCCACCGCCATGGGCAGGTGCAGGGCCTCGATGATGCGGTGGCCAATGGTGTCGGTCACGTCGCGCGTGACCTCCTGGTCCAGCATGACCAGGAACTCATCGCCCCCGAGGCGCGCCAGGGTGTCGCCCACCCGCACCGTGCTGGCGATGCGCTGGGCCACGATGCGCAGCACCTCATCCCCCGCGCGATGGCCTTCGGCATCGTTCACGCGCTTGAAGCCATCCAGGTCAATGAACAACAGCGCAACCGCCCCCGCGCTGCGGCGGGCCTGCAGCAGAGACTGCTCCAGCCGCCCCTGAAACGCCGCTCGGTTGAGCAAACCCGTGAGTGAATCGTGGTTGGCCAGGTAGTGCTGCTGGCGCGCAATCTGGATCTTGGCCGATACATCCTGCACCAGGGCCATGATGGAGGTGACCTGGCCGTCTTCGTCGGTCAGCGCGGAGTTGAACCACTCGCAATGCACCTCGGTGCCATCGCCGCGCACAAAGCTGGTCTCGGCGCGGTTCTGCGATTCTTCACCCGACTGCAGGCGCGACAAGGCCAGCTGCAGGCTGTCGTCCATGGAAGCGGGGTCCAGCAGGTCGGTCAGCAGCCGCCCCTCCAGCCCCGCTACATGCAGCCAACCCATGAGCTGCACCGCCCGCTGTGAGCAGTGCAGCAATTGCAGCTTGTGGTCCATCTCCAGCACCGCCAGCGGGCTGTTTTCCATGTGGGAGGACAGCCGCTGGTTGGCGGCACGCAGCGCATTCATGGTCACCTGCAGCTCGTGCACATCCAGCGCCGTGGTGATGAAGCCATCGATGGCGCCCTGGCTGTTGTGCCACGGTGTGAGGCAGATGGTGCGCCATTCGTCAAAACCATAAGGTGTGCGCAGCATGCGCTGGTACTGCACCCGTTCGCCCCGCAGCACGCGCTCTACAAAGGGCATGAAGCGGGCGCAGTCCTGCTCGCCATACACATCCACCAGCGTTTTACCCACCAGGCGATCGGGCGCGGTGCCAAACCAGCGTGCGTATTCCTCGTTGACGTAGATCATGACCAGGCTGCGATCGATGACCGCCATGGTCGCACCCGCACTGCGGGAGATCAGGTCCAGCAACTCCGCCTTGGACCAAGTTTCCTTCCGCGCAGCAGCGGAAGGCAGTGACAACTCTGGCTCGTCTTGCATCATGCGGAGAAAGCCCATCGGGGCATGGTCATCAACAGGAAGACTACAGCCCCGTGTGGCCCGCAGCCACCGGGGCACCGACAGCGGCCTGCAACGCGCGGCAGTGGGGTTGCCGCAGCTTATCACTTTCGGTAACAGTTACGCCCGCCCCCCATGGAGCGGCGGGCTTTGTCGTTCCTCAGCGGCAGCAGCGGTAGGCCAGCCCCACCGACACAGAGTAACCCACCGGCTCCACGGTGAGGGGGCTGCGGCGCGCATCGCCACGAAGCTGCGACACCCGGGCCGAACCCAGGATCACCCAGTGGCGGTTGATGGCCGACATCACCTCCACCCCGCCATCCACGCTGTAGAGGCCCGCACGCGGATCGAACGCAGGCAGCGGGCTTGCGCCACCCGCCGGCACGCCAAAGTGCCCCCGCAGGTAGGCGCGATCGCCAAAACTGGCCCCCGCGCCAATGGTGACCTTGGTCTGTTCGGTGAGGGGCCAGGTGTAGCCCACACTGGTGGACAGCTGGGCGCCGCCGTCGCGGCCCAGAATGTCCTGCGACACCCCTGCGCCCACCGACCAGCGATCGGTGATGGCATACCCAGCGCTCAGCCGCGCGCGCAGCGTGGAACGCACCGACGGCAAGCCCACCAGGATGGGGGCGTCGGAGCCGTCGCGGCCCTTGTCGATGCGCAAGGCCGCGCTCAGGCTGAAACGGTCGCTTTGTGCCAGGGTGGCACTGGCGCCCGACTCGCGCGGAGTCCCCAGGCCATGCCCCATGAAGGCGCTGCCGCGGGAGGTGCTCAGGCGAAAGCGCCCATATTCAACCGCCCAGGCGGGCCGCAGGCTGCTCTTGCGGCCATCACCGCCTGCATAGTCCGGGCCGTTGCTGGCAATGGCCCCCAGGGCGTAGTGGAGCTTGGGCCCGGCGGGCTCGTCCGGGGCCGCAGCGTCTTGCGCCCAGGCGGGCAGCAGGGCCCACCCCGACACCAGAGCCAGAACGCCAGAACGCATAAAAATCAATCCGGTAGAGCTGCGCATGAACGGATTATCAGTCCGCCCACTGAACCCAGCCAGTCCACGCGGTCACCAAAACAACGACCCCGAACACGATGCGGTAATAGGCAAAGGGCACGAAGCTGTGGGTGCTGATGTAGCGCAACAACCAGCGCACACACAGCCAGGCGCTGAGGAAGGAAAAGACCAGCCCTGTGAGGAACATGGGCAGGTCTGCCATGGACAGCAGCGCCCGCTCCTTGTACAGGCTGTACACACCCGCGCCAATGAGCGTGGGGATGGCCAGAAAGAACGAAAAATCGGTGGCCGCCTGGCGCGAAAGGCCCAGCAGCATGCCGCCGATGATGGTGGAGCCACTGCGGCTGGTGCCGGGAATCATGGCCAGGCACTGCACCAGGCCCACCTTGAGCGCATCCAGCGGCGTCATCGCGTCCACGCTGTGCACGCGCGTGGCAGAGGCCGGACGGCGCTCGGCCCACAGGATGATGAAGCCCCCGATGATGAAAGTGCTGGCCACCACCACCGGCGTGAAAAGATGCGCCTTGATCGCCTTGCCCAATAGCAGGCCCAGCACCACGGCGGGCAGGAAACCGATGAACACGTTGAGCGCAAACCGCTGCGCCTGGCGCTCGGTGGGCAGGGCCACGAGGGTGGAGCGGATCTTCTGCCAGTACACCTGGATCACCGCAAAGATGGCGCCGGTCTGGATCGCAATGTCAAACACCTTGGCCTTGGCGTCGTCAAACCCCAGGAGCGACCCCGCCAGGATCAGATGCCCGGTAGAAGAGATCGGCAAAAACTCGGTCAGCCCTTCCACGACCCCCATGATGGCGGCCTTCACCAGCAATACAACGTCCACGCGCACTCCTTGCAAATAGGAGCGGGATTATCCGCCGGGCGTGCTGGCGCTACGGGCGGCGGAGCCCGCCTGCCGCCGGTGCGGGCCACATTCAGCGCAGAAAACGGCCCGCAACTCACGCCACGCCCGTGCATTTCACGGCCCGAAGGCTGCATTTCGTCGCAAGGCACTGGCTGCCTCTGGGGGCTCCCGGCACAGTTCACCCCATCGAACGCGCCAGGAGCCCCACCATGCAGATCACACCCGTCATTGCCATCCACCTCGCCGCCGCACTGGCCGCCGTGGCCATCGGCCCGATTGCCCTGTGGGCCCGCCAGGGCGCCACGCAGCGCCCCCGCCTGCATCGTGCGGCCGGGTATGCCTGGGTCACCCTGATGGTGGCCACCGCCGTGTCTGCCATCTTCATCACCGGCGGCCCCGGCCCACGCTGGGGTAGTTTTGGCCTGATCCACCTGTTCATTCCGGTGACGCTGGGCATGCTGGTGATGGCTTTCGTCTACCTGGCGCGCCGCAACATCGTGGGCCACCGCAAGATGATGCAACGGATCTACATCGGCGCCTGCCTGGGGGCCGGAGCCTTCACATTGCTGCCCGACCGCTTCCTGGGCCACACGGTCTGGTCCGCACTGGGCCTGATCTGAATACCGCCACCCCTCCTCCATCCACCTCCAGCCAGGAACTTCCACCATGCTCGCCAACCTGCTCATCCAACAACCCCAGATGCTGGGCGCCATCATTCAGAACACCCCGTACTGGGTCTGGGCCCTGCTTGCCGGCCTGATCGCACTGGGCGCCAGCCAGCTGGTGGGCCGCAATGTCAGCCTGGCACGGGCCACGGTCATGCCCCTGGCCATGACGGGCCTGTCGGTGTACGGTCTGGTATCGGCTTTCGGCAGCGCAGGCCAGGTCGGCACTTCGGTGGGTGCCTGGCTGGTGGCAGCTTGCGCCATCGCGGGGCTGGCCCTGTGGCTGCAGCCTGCGGCGCCCAGCGGCACGCTGTATGCCGCCACCTCGCGCAGCTTCTACATCCCGGGCAGCGCCATGCCCCTGGGACTGATCCTGGGCATCTTCCTGACCAAGTACTTCGTCGGCGTGGAACTGGCCCTGCAGCCCGCGCTGGCCCGCGACAGCAGCTTTGCCTTGCAGATCGCCCTGCTGTACGGCGTCTTCAACGGCCTGTTTGCCGCCCGCGCCCTGCGCCTGTGGCGCCTGGTGCGGCGCAGTGCCGCCTTTGCCGCCACACCAACCGCATCGTCCGCCTCGGCCTGAGCCTTGGCGCCCTGTCCCTCTCCAACCATTACCGAGGCGTCTGCCATGCAACACCATTCCCTGATCTCCGACCCCACAGAGCGCCTGGCCCGCAAGCGCGCAGGCGCCAAGCTGGGCTGGTATGCCCATGCCGGGGCGTACCTGGCCGTCAACCTGCTGCTGGTCGTGCTGTCTGCCAGCAGTGGGCGCCACTGGGCAGTGTTCCCCGCCGTGGGCTGGGGCATTGGCCTGGCCATCCACGGTGTGGTGGTGTTTTTCTTGGCGGGCGGCAGCAACCTGCACGAACGCATGGTGCAGGCCGAGCGCGACCGCATAGCCCGCCAAGGCACCCGTTCCTGAGCCCCAACACCCCGAGGAGCCCCCATGAAAAACCGCTGGATCGCCGCCCTCATCGCGGCATGCCTCCATACCGCCAGCCAGGCGGGCACCGGTTTGAAAGAAGTGCCCGGCCTGGAAAGCGACGGCCCCGTCACCGTGTTCTACCCCAGCAGCGCGACAGACCAGCCAGTGCAGCGTGGCCCCTTCCACATGGCGCTTGCGCCCCAAGGGGCGCCCATGCGGGGCAACGGCCGACTGGTGGTCATTTCGCACGGGTCAGGCGGCAACCCCTGGGTGCATTCGGACCTGGCCCGCGCGCTGGTGTCCGCAGGCTTTGTGGTGGCCATGCCGGAACACGCGGGCGACAACGCCAGAAACCCCTCCACCCCCGGCCCCGAAAGCTGGAAACGGCGCCCTGCGGAGGTGTCCCGCGCCATCGACGCCGTGGCCGAGGACGCCCAGCTCGCCCCCCTGCTGCAACTGGACAAGGTCGGTATGTACGGAATGTCGGCAGGGGGCCACACCGCCCTGAGCCTGGCTGGCGGGCGCTGGTCTCCTGCGCTGTTCAAGCAGCACTGCGAAGCCCACATCGCAGAGGATTTTTCCTCCTGCGTCGGCCTCATCACGCAGCTGCGGGGCAATTTTCTGGATGGCCTCAAGAAAGCCGTGGCCCTGGGGGTGATCCGCCAGCGCTTTGACGACGCCACCTGGCAAACACACGATGAGCCCCGGATCCACGCCATCGTGGCGGGGGTGCCTGCGGCGGCCGATTTCGACTTTCCGTCGCTGGCCCGCCCCAGGGTCCCGCTCGGCCTGGTGACAGCGGGCCAGGACCGCTGGCTGGTGCCGCGCTTTCACAGCGACAAGGTGCTGCAAGCCTGCCAGACCTGCACCGTGGTGGCCGATCTGCCCCAGGCCGGCCACGGCATGCTCCTGTCTCCGCCCCCACCCAGCCATGTGCTGGGCCGCCTGGAGACGGAGCTGCTGGGTGACCCGCCCGGTTTCGACCGCAGCCAGATGCCGGAGGTGGACGCACGCATCGTGGCCTTCCTGGCGCAGCACCTGCTGCCAATGCCAGCGCCCCATCGCTGAGCCTCCAGCGGGTGGCGCCCTGGCCACCATCCACCGTATGCTCCAGATCTTCCACGGCCACCCCGGCCAGCCCGCCTCCATGACACCCACCCGCACACCCCAGCCCCGCCGCCGTTACACCATGTGGATCGCAGCCCTCCTCCTGACCGCCGCCATCGCAGGGCTTGCCGCTGCCATTGCCTGGGGCGGCCCCAAAGACATCCCGCCGCTGGCCAGCATCAACAACCCGTTCAAGGACGTGGACTACAGCAATGTGCCCCCGGCCCAGCGCTACACGGCGCGCGATGGCACATCGCTGGCCTGGCACGGCTACAGCCCCACAGGGAGCACAGGGGGCACAGGGGGCACGGATGCCTCGGCAAGCGCTCCCCAGCGCCGGGTGGTGCTGGTGCACGGGTCTTCCGCGCGCGGGCAGTCCAACCATGTGCTGGCACAGGCGCTGGCGGCAGCGGGCTACGCCGTGGCCTCCCTGGACATGCGGGGGCACGGTGCCTCCGGCCCCCGGGGCCAGGCCGCCTATATCGGTCAGATGGAAGACGACATCGAGGACTTTTTGCGCGCCGTGCCCCACGCGGGCCCGCAAACGCTGATGGGCTTCTCGGCAGGCGGCGGTTTTGCGCTGCGTTTTGCGGGCAGCGCGCGGCAGGGCCTGTTTGACCGCTATGTGCTGCTGTCGCCTTTCCTGCACCACAACGCGCCTACATCGCGGCCGGACAGCGGCGGCTGGGTCTCGGTGGGCCTGCCGCGCATGATTGCCGTCACGCTGATCAACCAGTTCGGCATCACCCGGTGGAACCACCTGCCCGTGCTGAGCTTCGCCCTGAACGACGTAGCCCGCGAACTGCTCACGCCCCGCTATTCATACACGGTGGCCACCAACTTTCGCCCCCACAACGACTACCAGGCCGACATCCGAAATGCCCGGGGCACCATCTGCATCGTGGCCGGGACAGACGACGAACTCTTCCACGCCGACCGCTTTGCCGACCTGTTTGCCCAGGCAGGCAAGCCCGTGCCCGTCACCCTGGTGCCCGGCGTGAACCACATGGGGCTGACGCTGGATGCGCAGGCCGTGGCCACGGTGGCGCGGCAGGCCTGCCCTGCATAACACGCTGCTGCACGCCTCTGGACGCCGCAGCACGCCCCCCTAGAATCCTGACAGCCCAATCCGCCCTTCCCCGCCCTCCAGGCGACCACCGTCTCCATCACCATGCAATCCCCTCTGAGCCCCGAAGAACTGGACGCGCTGGCCCGTCGCCGCGCCAACGCCAAGCTGGGCTGGTATGTGCATGCGGTGGCCTTCGTGCTGGTCAACGCCGTGATTTTTGCCATGTCGCACTATGCGTTTGGCAGCCGCCCCTGGTCGGTGTACCCGCTGCTGGGCTGGGGGCTGGGGCTTGTGCTGCATGGCATCTCGGTGTTTTTGCTGGGCACCGGCGGCGGCCTGCGCGAGCGCATGGTGCAGCGCGAACGCGAAGCCCTGCAGCGGCGCCAGAACCGGCCATGACGCTGCGCCGCGATTTCAGTGGCGTCAGCAAGCTGCGGCACTACCTGCAGGTGGTGGCCTTCACGCTGGTCGTGGCCACCCTCCAGTACGCCTTCATGCCCGACAAACCCTACGGGCCGCCGGTGGTGTACTCGGTGCTGATCGGCACCTTCACCTGGGCCATCATCGACCTGGGCCGCGAGCTGATCCCGTCGGCCGCCGAGACAGGCTGGCCGCAGGGCTGGCAGGGCATCGCACTGGTGGCAGCGGGCATCGTCATCGGCTATGTGGCGGGCACGCTGCTGGCCGATGCACTGTGCGTCTACTATTTCCACTTCTACCCGGCGGGTGCATCGCTGTCCGGTGCCGACCAGCGCACCTCCATCCTCATCACGGCCATTGCCGGGCTGGTGGGCAGCTACTACTTCTACGCCATCCACAAATCGGCGTACCTGGAAGACAAGATGGCCGAGGCGCGCATGCATGCGACCGAGGCACGCCTGAAACTGCTGGAAACCCAGCTCGAACCCCACATGCTGTTCAACACCCTGGCCAACCTGCGGGTGCTGATCGGCACCGACCCCGCCCGCGCGCAGGAGATGCTGGACCGCATGATTGCCTACCTGCGTGCCACGCTCAGCGCGTCGCGCAGCACCCAGCACCCGCTGGAGAACGAGTTTGACCGCCTGCGCGACTACCTGGAGCTGATGGCGGTGCGCATGGGCCCGCGCCTGGCCTACACGCTGGACCTGCCCGATGCCCTGCGCAGCGTGCCCGTGCCCCCGCTGCTGCTGCAGCCCCTGGTCGAAAACGCGATCCGCCACGGACTGGAGCCCCAGGTGGAGGGCGGCCACATCACCGTGCGCGCCAGCACGCGGCCTGGCGACAGCGGCCCCCAGCTGGTGCTGGAAGTGATCGACACCGGCGTGGGCCTGCCCGAGCAGATGCCCCCACCCGGCCCCGGCCAGAGCTTTGGCCTGGCCCAGGCCCGCGAGCGGCTGGCCACCCTGCATGGCAATGCAGGCACTCTTGAATTGATAGCTGAAAACACAGGTGGAACGCGCGCAAACGTCATTTTTCCATTGAAAAATCCACCCCAACCATGAACCCGCCCGCCCCCCGTGCCCTGATTGCCGAAGACGAACCCCTGCTGGCCGCCGCCCTGCGCCAGGAGCTGGCCCGCGCCTGGCCCGCGCTGGAGGTGGTGGCCACCGTGGGCGACGGGCTCTCGGCCGTGCAGCAGGCGCTGGCTCTGCGGCCTGATGTGCTGTTCTTCGACATCCGCATGCCCGGCCAGACCGGGCTGGACGCCGCCGTGGAACTGGCCGACGCCTGGCCTGCCGACGCGCCCTTCCCGGCCCTGGTGTTCGCCACGGCCTACGACCAGTACGCCGTGCAGGCCTTCGATGCCCAGGCGGTGGACTATCTGCTCAAACCCATCGAGGCCCGCCGCCTGGCGCGCACCGTAGCCAAGGTACAGGACCTGCTGGCACAGCGCCACGCCTGCGCAGCCCCGGCAGCGGCCATGACGCCTCCCGGGCTGGAGGCCACCATGGCCCAGCTGCGTGCGCTGCTGCAGGCGCCGGGCGTGGGTGCAACCCCACCGCCACCACCTTCGCAGCCTGCACAACCCGCCGCCAGGCTGAGCGTGATCCAGGCCAGCCATGGCTCACAGATCCACATGGTGCCGGTGGCCGAGGTGGTCTATTTCGAAGCCGCCGACAAGTACGTGCGGGTGCTGACCACCGAGCGCGAGTACCTGATCCGCACCGCCCTCAAGGAGCTGATCGAGCAGCTGGACCCGCAGGAGTTCTGGCAGGTGCACCGCAGCACCCTGGTACGCGCCACCCACATCGCCACCGTCACGCGCGATGAAGCGGGCAAGCAGCACATCACCCTGCGCGGGCGGCCCGAGCGGCTGCCGGTGAGCCGCCTCTACGCGCACCTGTTCAAGGCGATGTAGCTGCGGCTGCAGTTCAGGCAGGTGGCAGTGCCTCCC
>NZ_JBWKZU010000068.1:0-22609 GCF_059424825.1 Acidovorax sp. GW101-11A03
GCATCGGCCTGGGTGATGCCGTAGGCCTCATAAAAGTGGCCATCGCAGCGGAAGCGGCGCTCCAGCACATCCCATTCCCAATGCCCGCCGCCCAGCGAGTCAAGGGCCAGGCGCAACTGCTGCTCGCGCTCTTCCAGCGTGCGGTGTGCCTGCTCCAGCGCCACCACCGACTGCGCCTTGCCCACCAGCAGCTGCCGGCCCGTGCCCAGGATGAGCATGCCCGCACCGTGGTACCAGGGCAGCTGCCGCAGCCAGTCGATGGCCGGGCCCGGCACCGGGGCACCGCCCGTGGCCACCAGGCACAGCGAGACCACAAGGGGCAGGGTGACCGCCATGCCCGCAATGGCCAGCCAGGGGTTGGCGCCAGGGCGGGCGTCCACCGTACGCCACAGCGCGCCCAGGGCGGCCGCCCCCGCCAGCGTGGCCAGGCCTGCCAGCCAGACAGCGCCCTCGCTCCAGACCATGGCCAGCAGCGCCAGGGCGGCCGTGATCACCGCCGCGATGGGCCCGAAATACAAGGTCATGAACGCGGTGGCCGTGGGGTAGGCCACCACCCCCAGCTCGGGCGCGTTCAGGTTGAGCACCACCAGCACCAGGGCGGACACCACGCCGCCGGTCACACCCACCAGCACCTGCGTGCGGCGGGAGGGGGTCAGGATTTCGGTCGGTTGCAGGTGCGCGAGCACCAGCACCATCAGGAGCAGCAGTCCGCCAGCCAGCAGTGCGTTATGGGCCATGGTGAACGGCCCGCGCCAGAGAGAGCGTTGGCTCAGGGCAGGGGCGTGTGCTCAACCTCCCGGGCAGGGCGCACAGGCACGCCTCCAACCCGGTGTCTCGCCACGGCACAGCCGTGGGGTAAGAGCATGAACCCGGCGCAGAAACCATGCACCGAGTTTAGGCGCGTTCGGCAGTGGTGGCGGGGACACCGCGCCCCCTGATAAGCCCGGTTGACAACATCGTGCCGCACACAATCACCAGGGCGCAGCCAATCATCCAGGGCGTGATGGTTTCACCCAGGAACAGCGCGCCATACAGCACCGCGAACACCGGCGTGATGAAGGTCACGGCCAGGGCGCGGCTGGGGCCTGCGCTGGCAATGAGGCGGAAGTACAGGATGTACGCAATGCCGGTGCACAACACGGCAATGGCCACGATGGCGCCCCAGGCGCGCAGCCCGGGCATCTGCGCGGGCCACAGCCACAGCGTGGGCAGCGCCAGGCCCAGCGCCGCACCCAGCTGGCTGCCCGTGGCCGTGGCCAGGGGCGGGATGCCGGTGAGCCGGCGCCGCGCAAAACTGGCCGACAGCCCATAGAACGCCGAGGCCAGCAGGCAGGCGCCGATCGCCCAGGCGGCGTGGTCTGTCTTGAAGCCCGTGCCCGCAGGCGCGCGCCAGGCCAGCAGGGCCACCCCGGCAAAGCCTAGCGCCAGCCCCACCCAGCGCAGCCGGTTGATGCGGTCGCCCAGCCACAGCCAGGCCACCAGTGCGCCAAACAGCGGCACTGTGGCGTTCAGGATGGACGCCAACCCGGTCTGGATGTGCAACACGGCCCAGCCGAAGAGGGCAAACGGAATGGCCGAGTTGATGACACCAGCCAGCATGATGGGCCGCCAATGCTGGCGAAACGCCGCATAGTGGCCCTGGCGCAGCATGATCGGCCACAGGAAGACGGCTGCCAGCCCCACGCGAAGGCCCACCATGGGCAGGGGCCCGAACTCCGAGGCGCCCATGCGCATGAACAGGAAGGACGCTCCCCACAGCGCCGCCAGCAGGATGAATTCGGCAATCCAGCTGGAGACGGGCTGTTGGCCGGATGGGGTCATGACATGCCTTTCACTGTTGTCTGGCCTGGGGTGTGAGGGAGAAGGGATGGCTGGGCCGGTGCCAGCGCATTCTCCAGCGTCAGCAGCGCGGCCTTGCGGTCCAGCCCGCCAGCGTAACCGGTCAGGCTGCCGTCGGCACCCAGCACGCGGTGGCAGGGCACGACCACGGAGAGCGGGTTGCGCCCCACGGCAGCGCCCACCGCCCGTACGGCGCGCGGGCGGCCCAGGTGCTGGCTCAGCTCGCCATAGCTGCGCGTGGCGCCCCGGCCAATGGCCAGCAGGGCCTGCCAGACCGCTTGCTGGAAGGGCGTACCACCCGACAGGTCCAGCGGCAGATCAAAGCCATCGCGTTCGCCGCACAGGTACTGCTGCAGCTGGCTGGCGGCCGCCTGCAGCAGCGGGTGGCCGTCCGCCTCGGCCCAGGCGGCGCTGCCATAGAGCTGCTGGCTGGGCTCGTGGCGCTGGCCTTCGAACCAGATGCCGCACAGGCCGGTGGGCGAGGCGGCCAGGCGCACTGGCCCAAGGGCCGTGTCCGCGCGGGCTTGCACGGTGTGGGGGTGGTATTGCATGGCGGTTGTCTGTGCTTTTTGGGTAAAAAAGGGCCTCTGCGCGCGATGGGTAAGCGCTAGTAGCTATTGTTTTGATAGCTATTGGGGCAATGCAGCCCACGCGCGCAGCACGGCGTAGCTGCGCCAGGGGCGCCAGGGTTCGGATGCCGCAGTGGCCGCCCTGGCCGGGTTCTTCTGCCCCTGCACGCCCAGCGCCTTGTGCAGCGCCACGTCCCCGGCCGGGAAGGCATCGGGCCAGCGCAGCACGCGCATGGCGATGTACTGCGCCGTCCAGTCGCCAATGCCCGGCAGCGCACACAGCGCGGCCGTGGTGCTGGCCACATCGGCGCCTGCGTGCAGGGTAAGGCCGCCACTGTCCACTGCCCGGGCCAGCGCGACGATGGCCGCCTGGCGCTGGCGCACGATGCCCAGCTGGCCCAGGGTGTCGCCTTTGGCGACGGCCAGCGTGGCGGCGGTGGGGAACAGGCGGTTCAGTCCGGGCCAGGGCGTTTCGATGGGCTCGCCCAGCCGCTCCACCAACCGCTGGCCCAGGGTGCGCGCGGCGGCCACGGTGATCTGCTGGCCCAGCACGGCGCGCACGGCCAGCTCGAAGCCGTCGAACGCGCCGGGCACGCGCAGGCCGTCCCCGTTGGGGAAGGCGCTGTGCAGCACGGCGTTGATGGCGGCCGGGTCGGCGTCCAGATCCAGCATGGCGCGCACGCGGCGGATCACCAGCGGCAGCACGGGGTACAGGCTGTCGCTGGTCTGCAGCAGCACCTGGTGGCGCGCCACGTCAAAACGGGCGCTGAACCAGCCGGTGGTCTCCTGGCCCAGGCCGGTGACGCTGGCGGGCAGGCGCACGGTGCGGCGCAGGGTGGCCACTTCGGGCAGCACCCATTCCACGCCATGGAACTGCCGCCGCTCAAAAAACGCCAGCAGCGCCGCCACATCAAACGGTGGCCGCCAGGCCAGGCGCAGCAGCGTGCTGCCGCCCTCGGTCGCTGCCGATGCGGCCGGGCTGGTGCCGCTGCGCCGCAGCTGGGTGGGGTTGAGCCCGTAGTGCCCCGCAAACGCCGCGTTGAAGCGCCGCACGCTGGCAAACCCGCTGGCCAGCGCCACCTGCGTGACGGGCATGCGTGTATCGGTGAGCAGCTGTTTGGCCGTGAGCAGGCGGCGGGTCTGCAGGTATTGCAGGGGTGACACGCCCAGGGCCGCCTCAAAAATGCGGCGCAGGTGCCGGTCGCTCACGCCCAGGCGCTCGGCCAGGCGGGCCACGGTGGCGCTGCCTTCGCCCGGTGCGGGCGGTGCAGGCCAGAGGTCGGGCGCATCCAGCAGGCGCACGGCCTGCTGCACCAGGATGCTGCTCGCGTCCTGCACCGACCACACCAGCGCCTGGGGCGCCAGCTCGGGCCGACAGCGCAGGCAGGGGCGAAAACCCGCGTGTTCGGCCTGCGCGGCCAGTGCAAAAAAGCGGCAGTTCTCGCGCCGGGGCGCGCGCACGGCGCACACCGGGCGGCAGTAGATGCCGGTGGACGTCACGGCCGTGAAGAAGTGCCCGTCAAAGCGCGCGTCCCGGGCCAACACGGCCAGGTAGCGTCCCTCGTCCGAGGGGGTGTCGGCGCCGGGCGCAGCGGGCTGGGGAGGCAAGGTCATGGGCTGGATCATAGAGAGCGGGCCCGGCTGCACTGGCCGTTTTCGGACATGTGCCTGAGGGCGCTCCGATGGAGCGGGCAGGGGAAGCCCGGGCAGGGGCCCCGCCTACAATGCAGCCGGCTCTTCAACACCCATCGCTAAAGGTCTTTCGACGTGCAACCGACGCCCGCCATTTTCAAAGCCTACGACATCCGTGGCATCGTGCCCTCCACCCTGAACGAAGAAGTCGCCCTGGGCCTGGGCCGGGCCTTTGGCACCGCCGCCCGCGCCGAGGGGCAGACCACGGTGGCCGTGGGGCGCGACGGGCGCCTGTCGGGCCCCGCCATGTCGGCGGCGCTGATCCAGGGGCTGGTGGAGGCGGGCATCGAAGTGATCGATGTGGGCCTGGTGACCACGCCGCTTTTGTACTTTGCGGCCAGCACGCTGTGCAACAGCGGCATCCAGGTCACGGGCAGCCACAACCCCAAGGACTACAACGGCTTCAAGATGGTGCTGAACGGCCGCGCCATCTATGGCGAGGAGATCCAGGGCCTGCGCCGCACCATGGAGCAGGAAAGCTGGCAGCTGGCACCGGGAGGATCCGTGCGGCATGTGGATGTGCTGCCCACCTACCGCGAACGCATCGTGGGCGACGTGAAGCTGGCCCGCCCCATGAAGATTGTGGTGGACTGCGGCAACGGCATCGCGGGCGCCTCGGCCCCGGCCATCTTCCGGGCCCTGGGTTGCGAGGTGATCGAGCTGTTCTCCGAGGTGGACGGCAACTTCCCCAACCACCACCCCGATCCGAGCAAGCCCGAGAACCTGCGCGACCTGATCGATGCCCTGAAGACCAGCGACGCAGAACTGGGCCTGGCCTTCGACGGCGACGGCGACCGCCTGGGCATCGTGACCAAGGACGGCACCAACATCTTCCCTGACCGCCAGATGATGCTGTTTGCGCAGGACGTGCTCTCTCGCGTGCCCGGCGGCGAGATCATCTTTGACGTGAAGTGCACCCAACGCCTGGCGCCTGCCGTGGCGGCTGCTGGCGGCGTGCCGGTGATGTTCAAGACCGGCCACTCGCTCATCAAGGCCCGCATGAAGGAGACCAACTCCCCACTGGGCGGCGAGATGAGCGGCCATATCTTCTTCAAGGAGCGTTGGTACGGCTTTGACGACGGCACCTATGCGGGCTGCCGCCTGCTGGAGATCCTGAGCAAGTCCCAGGACCCGAGCGCCGTGCTCAACGCGCTGCCCACCAGCTTCTCGACGCCCGAACTGAACGTGGCCTGCGCCGAGGGCGAACCCCACCGGCTTACGGCCCAGCTGCAGGCCCTGGCCGCAGGCCAGTTTGCCGCGCCCGCCACGGTGAGCACCATCGACGGCCTGCGGGTGGACTGGCCCGACGGTTTTGGCCTGATCCGCGCCAGCAACACCACGCCCGTGCTGGTGCTGCGCTTTGAAGGCCACACCCCCGAGGCGCTGGCGCGCATCGAGGCCGCCATGCTGGCGCTGCTGCACAAGGTCAAGCCCGACGCCCACGTGGGCGCGGCCAGCCACTGAGCCCGCTTCGATAAGTCCGTATTCGCCACTTTCCTGACCGAGCTGCCCGCGTGAACAACCCCACCGTGTCCACCCCCCTGCGCATCGCCGCCGCACAGTCGCCGTCCGTCCCCGGGGACGTGGCCCGCAATGTGTTGATCCACCTGGCTTTTGTGCGGGTGGCAGCCAGCGAGGGCGTGCAGGTGCTGGTGTTCCCCGAACTGTCGCTCACCGGCTACGAGCCCGCAGTGCTGGCCGCCAACGTGCTGGATGCCGACCACGCAGCGCTGGCCCCCCTGCGTCAGGCTGCGCGCGAGCAGGGCATGGCCATCGTGGTGGGTGGGCCCGCAGCGCCCGTGCAGGCGGGCGCCTTGCCTGCGATTGGCGCCTGGGTGCTGGCACCCGATGGCAGCGTGGCGCTGTACCGCAAGCGGCACCTGCACACCAGCGAAGAGCGTTTTGCCAGCGCGGGCACCCACGACGCGCAGGTGCATCTGCTCGCGGGCGAGCCCACGGGCATGGCGGTGTGTGCAGACATCACCCACCCCGAACACGCCTGTGCCGCGCATGGCGCAGGCGCAGCTCTGTATGCGGCCGGGGCCCTGATCAGCCACCAGGGCTACGGCCCCGAGTCGGCATTGCTGCAGGGCTACGCACGCGAGCACGCCATGGCCGTGCTGCTGGCCAACTACAGCGGGCCGTCCGGCGGCTACGTCAGCGCGGGCCGCAGCGCGGTCTGGGAGCCCGGCGGCCGCTGCGTGGTGGCGGCCGAGGGCGATGCGCCCTGCATCGTCTGGGCTGCCCGTGGCGACTGCGGCTGGAATGGCGGCGTGGTGGCCGTGGACCTCCAGCACCTGGCCGCCGTGGCATGAACCCCGCCCGCGCCCTGTACTCGGTGGTGACCTGGGGCGCCCAGCCCCTGCTGCGCCGCAAGCTGCGCCGCCGCGCCAAGGCCGAGCCGGGGTACGGTGTCGCCATTGGCGAGCGGTTTGGCCGCTATCCCGCGCCCATCGACAGCCTGATGATGCACAGTGGCTCCGACCCGCTGGGCCGGTTTGTATGGGTCCATGCGGTATCCCTGGGCGAAACGCGGGCCGCAGCCATCCTGCTGGCCGCGTTGCGCGAGCAGTTGCCCGGCATGCGCCTGCTGCTCACCCACGGCACCGCCACCGGCCGGGCCGAAGGCGAAAAGCTGCTGCAGCCCGGCGACGTGCAGGTATGGCAGCCCTGGGACACCCCCGGCGCCGTGTCGCGGTTCCTGCGCAAGTTCCGCCCGGCCATCGGCATCCTGATGGAGACCGAGGTCTGGCCCAACCTAGTGGCCGGCTGCCGCGCGCACAGGGTGCCACTGGTGCTGGCCAATGCGCGGCTCAACGCCAAATCCCTGCGCAACGCGCAGCGCCTGGCCGCGCTGGCGCGCCCCGCCTACAGCAACCTGGCCGCCGTCTGGGCCCAGACCGAGGACGACGCCCAGCGGCTGCGTGCCATCGGCGCACGGGTGGCAGGCGTGTTCGGCAACCTCAAGTTCGACGTGGTGCCCGACGCCGCCCAGCTGGCGCAGGGCCGCAGCTGGCGCGCACAGGCGCAGCGCCCCGTGGTCATGCTCGCCAGCAGCCGCGAAGGTGAAGAGGCGCTGTGGCTGGAAAAATTGAGGTCAAAAACGGCCTCTGCGCGCGTCCAGCTTACCCAAGAAGCTATCAATAGTGAAGCACCCTCGACTGAGGATAGAGAGGACGCCGCACGCACCGTACACCCCGTGCAGTGGCTCATCGTGCCACGCCACCCGCAGCGTTTTGACGAGGTGCACCAGCTGCTGCTGCAGGCAGGCCTCACCGTGTCCCGCCGCAGCACCTGGACGGGCGCACCCGGCGCCGCTGACATATGGCTGGGCGACTCGCTGGGCGAGATGGCGCTGTACTACGGCCTGGCCCATGTGGCCCTGCTGGGCGGCAGCTTTGCCCCGCTGGGGGGGCAGAACCTCATCGAAGCCGCCGCCTGCGGCTGCCCGGTGGTGCTGGGGCCCCACACCTTCAATTTTGCCGAGGCGGCCGAACTGGCCTGCGTCGCTGGCGCTGCGCAACGCGTTGGCGACATGGCCGAGGGCATCGCCCAGGCCACAGGTCTGGCCCTGGACCCGGCCGCCCACGCGGCGGCCAGTGAGCGCGCCAGCCGCTTTTCCACCGCCCACCGGGGGGCGGCGCAGGCCACGGCGCAGGCCGTGCTGGGCCTGGTGCAGCGCCGGTGACGGCTTGGCGCCCGTGAAACACGGGCCGCCCATCATCGGCTTGCCATCGCTTGATTGCGGCAGACCCTAAGCACAAAGTAAGCCGCACCCGCTAGGATGGCGTGAAACAACTGTAACTGGCGGTGTCCTGTGGTTCCTGTTCACGACCTGGGCGTTGCGGCACTCGCGATTCTGGGCGTGGCGTTCCTGATCGGCTGGAGCAGTGCCCGCCTGAACCAGGCCACGCTGCTCTGGGGCATTGCCCACCTGTCGCTCGCCGGGGCCACCTTCACCGGCTACCGCTACCACCTGCAGCCTGAATCGCCGTGGCTGGGGGCGGTGGCCACGCTGCTCACCGGCTTCTTCCTCGCCAGCCTGCACGGGGGCACCAACTTCCTCAGGGGCCGCATCATCGGCCCCGGCACCCTGATCGGGCGCAGCCTGGGCGTGGCGTTTCTGATCGCGGTGGTGGGCTTCGGGGGGGACAAAAACGCGGGAAGCATCCTGGTGCTGGGGCTGATGATGCTGGTCTATGGGGTGTCGGCCTACCTGTGCCTGCGCATGCACTACCGGCTGCTGGCGGTGGCTTTTGCCCTCAAGACCGGGGCGTTCCTTTTGTACTTTCTGGAGCCGTCCACCATTGGCACGCCGTTTCAGAACCCGGACATCCTGGCCGTGGGCTGGGTCTCCAGCGTGTTGCTGGGGCTGGTGCTGGTGGATGCCGCCATTGCGCAGACGCGGCAGCGGCTGTCGAACGTGATCAAGCACCTGCCCGACGCGCTGGTGGCCCGCAGGCTCGACGGCAAGATATTGTTTTGCAACGACCGGTTTGCCCAGCTGGCGGGCCACACTTCCCCCGCAGAGCTGGAGGGCCAGCAGGTGCCGCTGCTGACCCAGGAGCAGGAAGAGGCCGAGGCCATGTTCCGCAAGGTCAATGCCATGGTGCAGTCGGGCCCCATGGACGAGCCCATGCGCCTGGAGCGTTCGGTCACCCCTGCGCGGGGCGAGCCGTTCCCGGCAGAAATCATCTTCTCCAGCTACATGGATCTGGGCTATCCCGTCATCCTGGGCCTGATCCGCGACCTGAGCGAGCGCAAGCGGGGCGAGGAGGAGCGCTTGCACCAGGCCAACACCGACCAGTTGACGGGCCTCCCCAACCGGCGCTTTCTGGAGCAGCAGCTCGACGCCGTGCTCTGGATCGCGCACCGCCAGCACACGCAGTGCGCCGTGCTGCTCATCGATCTGGACCATTTCAAGAAGGTGAACGACACGCTGGGCCACGCCTTCGGCGACGAGATCCTGCGCGACATCGCCCGGGCCCTGCAGGCCCAGCTCAAGCCCGGCGACCTGCTGGCGCGTCTGAGCGGTGACGAGTTTGCGCTGGTGATGGCGGGGCTGCCATCGCTCATGAGCATCCTGGAGGTCGAGGCCCGTGCGCTGGCGCTGCTGCAGCTGATCCGGCGCCAGTTCTGTTCCGCCGACGGCATGGAGTACCAGATCGAAGCCACCATTGGCGTCGCGTTTTCGGGGCGCGAGGGCCTCAAGGCCTCGGTGCTGCTACAGCACGCCGAGGTGGCCATGTACGAGTCGAAGGCGCGCGGGCGGGGCAGCTGGTGTTTCTTCGAGTCGGACATGGACGAACGCCTGGCCGAATCGCTGCGGCTGGAGTCTGCCCTGCGCCAGGCAGTGCCGCGCGGGGAGCTGCGCCTGCACTACCAGCCCATCTACAGCTGCAGCACCGGCCGCATGACCAAGGCCGAGGCACTGGTGCGCTGGGAAAACCCGCAACTCGGCTGGGTGCCGCCCGGGCGTTTCATCCCGGCTGCCGAGGAGTCCTCGCTCATCCTGGAAGTGGGGCAATGGATTCTGGAAGAGGCGATCCGCCAGGCCGCGCAGTGGCGGGCCCAGCCGGGTCTGACACCGGTGGTCAGCATCAATGTGTCGGTGCGGCAGTTTGCGCAGCCCGGGTTTGAGAGCCAGGTGTTTGCCCTGCTGGAGCGCTATGGCGTGCCCCCCGCGTGCATCGAGCTGGAGCTGACCGAGACCCTGCTGGCCAGCGACCAGGAAGACCTTCCCGCGCTGCTGCACCGCCTGCACGACGCCGGGGTAGGGTTGTCGCTGGACGACTTCGGCACCGGCTACTCCTCTCTGAGCTACCTCTCACGCTTCAGCCTCAACACCGTCAAGATCGACCGCAGCTTTGTGATGGGCCTGCAGGAGAGCAGCCGCAACCATTCGCTGGTGCGCGCCATCATCTCGATGGCGCACAGCCTGCACCTCAACGTGGTGGCCGAGGGGGTAGAAACCTGGCGCCAGTACGAAATCCTCAAGGCCGAAGGCTGCGACTACCAGCAGGGCTACCTGTTGGGGCGGCCCATGGCGGCCGAGCAGCTGCGCGCGCACCCGCAGGTGCTGGCCGGGGAAGAGAGCAACATCCCCGATGCGGTGATATGAGGGCTTACTTCACCAGCAGCGCGTTGATGGCTTCGATGTCCTGTTGCGTGAGTGTGCCTGCCGCTTGGCGCAGCTTGAGCGTGCCCAGCAGCACGTTGTAGCGCGCCTGGGCCAGGTCGCGCTTGGTCTGGAACAGCTGGCTCTGGGCATTGAGCACGTCGATGTTGATGCGCACGCCCACCTGATAGCCCAGCTTGTTGGCATCCAGCGCGCTCTGGCTGGAGGCCTCGGCGGCTTCGAGCGCCTGCACCTGGCCCTGGCCGGACTGCACGCCGAAGTAGGCCGCGCGCGTGGCCTGGGCCACATTGCGGCGCGCGGTTTCCAGGTCGGCCGTGGCTTTTTCTTCCAGGGCCAGGGTTTCCTTGACGCGGTTTTGCACCGCAAAACCCGCAAACAGCGGCATGTTCAGTGCCACGCCCACGCTGGCGGCGTTGCTGCGGCTGGTCACGCCGGGGGCACTGATGGTGCCGTTGAGGTTGCGCGTGACGTTGTAACCCGCCTGCAGGTCCACGGTCGGCAGGTGGCCGGTCTCGGCCTTTTTGGTTTCCAGCCGGGCGATGTCGAGCGCAATGGCGGCCTGGCGCACGCCGGGCTGCTGATCGCGCGCCGTGTCCACCCAGGTGGCCACGTTGGCGGGCTGCACGCTGGGCAGCTGCAGGGGCAGGGCAAGGGGGCGCGGCTGGGTGCCGGTGATGCCCACGAGCTGGTCCAACGCCAGGCGCTTCACGCGCAGATCGTTTTCGGCAGCGATCTCCTGCGCGATCACCAGGTCGTAGCGGGCCTGGGCTTCGCGGGAATCGGTGACGGTGGTGGTGCCCACTTCGAAATTGCGCTTGGCCGAGGCCAGTTGCTCGGACACGGCGGCTTTCTGGGCCTGCACAAAGGTCAGGGTGTCCTGCGCGGCCAGCACGTCAAAGTAGGCCTGGCTCACGCGCACCAGCAGGTCTTGGGTGGCGGCATCGAGCTGGGCCTGGGCCACGTCCACGCCGCGCTGGCCTTGCTCCAGGGTGATGCGGTTGGCCGGGCGGTACAGCGGCTGCGAGGCATTGATGCCCACCGTCTGTGCCGTGCCGGTGTTTTCAATTTTGGGCTTGCTCAGCTCCACATTGCTGCGGGTAAGGCCACCCGTGAGCGCCGCCGAGGGCAGCAGGCCCGCGCGGGCCTGGTCGGCCTTGCGGCCAGCCGCATCCAGCTGGGCGCGGGCCGACTGCCAGGCCGTGTCATAGGTGCGGGCCGACTCCACCAGCTCCAGCAGGCTCTGGGCCTGCGCCGGGGCGGTGAGCGCCGCACCCAGTGCCAGGGACAGAAGGGACAGGGAAAGAGGCCGGAACGGTGTCATGGAGGTCCTTCGGAAGGGTCTGCGGTTCGATGGAGGATGCGAGCGAGCGGGGCGGTCGTGGGCCGTGGCAAAACGTCAGTACCGGGGCACGGCGGGGTCGTTTTCATGCGACCAGGCCTCAATGCCGCCAGTGATGTTGGCCAACCGTTCAAAACCGTTGTGCTGCAAAAACGCGGCCACCCGCAGGCTGCGTGCGCCGTGGTGGCACAGGCAGGCGATGGGGCGTTGCGCCTGAAGGGCAGCGTCCAGCTCGGCCAGCCGCGCGGGCAGCTCGCCCATGGGGATGGCCACCAGCTCGAAGCCCTCAGCGCGCACGCTGGCGGTTTGCAGCTCCCAGGGTTCGCGCACGTCCAGCACCAGGGGCTGGCTGCCTTCGGGTGCCGTGGCGAACCAGGCAGACAGCTGGGCAGGGCGGACGTGATCGATCATGCAGAACTCCGAAGGACGGTAATCAGAAGGTGAAGCCGGAGGGCTCGGGGAAGTTCACCAGGCGAGGCGCGATGGTGTCCCAGGGCGAGGTGGTCTCGAAACGGTCGCCGCTGCGGCGCGTCACGGTGAAGCGCATCACGGGATCGTTGCCCACGATAGCGCCCAGGCGGCCGCCGTCTTTCAGCAGCGCCAGCAGGGCGGCGGGCACTTCGGCCACCGAGCCGCTGAGCACGATCACGTCGAACGGGCCGTCCGGGATCGCGTCACGGGCGCCGTCGGCCTGACGCACATCGGCGTTCTGAATGCCGGCGTCGCGCAGGTTCTCGCGGGCCATTTCGGCCAGTTCGGGGTTGATTTCGAGGGACACCACGCGCTCGGCACGGTGGGCCAGCAGGGCGGCCATGTAGCCCGAGCCTGCGCCGATTTCGAGCACGCGGTCGGTGGGCTTGATTTGCAGGTCTTGCAGGATGCGGGCTTCCACGCGCGGCTGCAGCATGCTGTGGCCCTGGCGCACGGCCTCTTCGCTGTTGGCGCCCAGCAGGGGCACTTCGATGTCCATGAATGCCATGCTGCGGTAGGCTGGGGGCACAAAGTCTTCGCGGCGCACCACGGCCAGCAGGTCGAGCACGTCGGCGTCGAGCACGTTCCAGGGGCGGATCTGCTGCTCGATCATGTTGTAGCGGGCCTGGGCGACGGGGTCGCTGATGTTGGCGGACGTGTTCAGGGGCATGTTCATGGAATATCTCCGTGGGGCGGGCGTCTAGGACAAACCCTCGATTTTACTGGGCGTTGCAGGCGCGCCGCCGAACTTGCGGCGCGCCCAGCGGGCCAGATCATCCATGTAGCAATACACCACCGGCACCACCACCAGCGTGAGCAGCGACGAGGTGATGACCCCGCCAATCACCGCCTGGCCCATGGGCGCACGTTGCTCGGAGCCTTCGGAGAGCGCAAACGCCAGCGGCACCATGCCAAAGATCATGGCCAGCGTGGTCATGAGGATGGGGCGCAGCCGCACGCGGGCGGCCAGCAGCAGGGCCTCGGCACGGGGCAGGCCGGGCACGGTCTGGCCTGCGTCGTTCACATGCTCTTCGCGGGCGCGGATCGCAAAGTCCACCAGCAAGATGGCGTTCTTGGTCACCAGGCCCATGAGCATCACCACGCCGATGATGGAGAACATCGACAGCGTGGAGCGGAACATCAACAGCGCCAGAACCACGCCAATCAGCGTGAGCGGCAGCGAGGTCATGAGCGCCAGCGGCTGCAGGAAGCTCTTGAATTGGCTCGCCAGGATCATGTAGATGAAGATGATGGCCATGGCCAGGGCCGAGATGGCGTAGCCGAACGATTCGGCCATGTTCTTGGTGGAGCCACCGAACTGGTAGCGGTAGCCGGGCGGGAAGGCCACGGTGTCGAGCGCCTTCTTGATGTCACCCGACACCTCGCCAGCCGAGCGCTGGGACACGTTGGCGTTCACGGCCACTTCGCGGGTCAGGTCACGCCGGTTGATCTGGTTGGCGCCGGTGGATTCGGTCACGCGGGCCACCTGGTTCAGGCGCACGATGCGCGTGGTGCCGTCGGCGGCCGTGAGCGCAAAGGGCAGGCGCTCCAGGTCGGCGGGCTGGGTGCGTGCCTCGGGGGCCAGGCGCACGTTCACGTCGTAGGTCTGGTCGTCCGGCGCACGCCAGTTGCCCACGGTGGAGCCCGCCACCAGGGTGCGCAGCGATGCTGCCATGGGCGCCACCGACAGGCCCAGGTCCGACGCCACATCGCGCTTGACCTCCAGTGCAATCACCGGCTTGTTGGGCTTGGCGCTGGTGTCCAGGTCCACCAGGCCGGGAATGTCGCGGATCTTCTCGGTGACCACCTTGGTCAGGCGTTCCAGCTCCTGCAGGTCGGGGCCTTGCAGCGAGAACTCCACCTGCTTGTTGCCACCCACAGCGTCCAGCAGGCCCACGTGGGTGATGGTGATGCCGGGCACGATTTTCAGGCGTTCGCGCAGCACGTCGGACATCTGGTCCACGCTGCGGCTGCGGTCCTTGCGGTCCACCAGGCGCACATAGATATTGGCGTAGATCTTGCCCTGTGCGCTGCCCGTGTTGATGGTGGCCAGCGTGTAGCGCACTTCGGGCATCTCGCGCAGGATGCCTTCCACCTGTTTGGCCTTGGCTTCGGTCGCTTCGAGCGACGAACCCACGGGCGTGTAGAAGTTGAGGCTGGTCTCGGAAAAGTCGGCCTTGGGCACAAACTCGGTGCCCAGGAGCGGCACCATGACCACGCTCAGCACGAAGATCGCCACGGCAATGGCCATGGTCGCCAGCTTGTGCACCAGCGACCAGCGCAGGATGTGCTGATAGCCCTCGGCCATGGCATCGGTGGCGCGGTCAAACCAGCCGGTGACGCGGCCAATCGTCTTGTCGTACAGGGTGACGGGTTCTGTTTTCTGGCCGTGCGCGTGGATGCTCGGGTCGTGCCAGATGCTCGACATCATGGGGTCAAGCGTGAAGCTCACGAACATCGAGATCATCACCGCCGCGACGATGGTGATGCCGAACTCGTGGAAGAACTTGCCGATGATGCCGCCCATGAAGCCGATGGGCATGAACACCGCCACGATGGACAGCGTGGTGGCCAGCACGGCCAGGCCAATCTCCTGCGTGCCGTCCATGGCCGCGTCATACGCGCCCTTGCCCATTTGCACATGGCGCACGATGTTCTCGCGCACCACGATGGCATCGTCGATCAGCAGGCCCACGCACAGGCTCAAAGCCATGAGCGTGATCATGTTGATGGTGAAGCCGAACATGTTCATGAACAAAAACGTGCCGATCAGCGCAATCGGCAGCGTCAGCCCGGTGATCACGGTGGAGCGCCAGGAGTTCAGGAACAGGAACACGATGAGCACCGTGAGGATCGCGCCCTCGATCAGCGTCTGGCGCACGTTGTTCACCGCCACGCGGATGGGGCGCGAACTGTCGCCAATGCTCTCCAGCCGCACGCCGGGGGGCAGCTGGTTCTTGAGATCGGCCACGGCCGCGTTCAGGCCATCGACCACCTCGATGGTGTTTTCGCCCTGCGACTTCTGCACCGACAGCAGCAGGGTGCGCTGGCCGTTGTACAAAGCCAGGCTTTCAACCTCTTGCGCGCCGTCGTTCACCCGTGCCACCTGGTCCAGGCGCACCGGGGCGCCGTTCTTGCGGGCCACGATGATCTTGCCGAAGTCCTCGGGCCGCTCCATGCGTGCATCGATCTGCACCACGCGCTCCTGCGCCAGCGAACGGATGGCGCCCACGGGCAGGTCCTGGTTTTCGTTGCGCACAGCGCTGGCCACCTGTTCGGGCGTCACGCCGAAGGCTTCGAGCGCCTGCGGGTTCAGGTAGATATTGATTTCGCGCTTGGTGGCACCCACCAGGTTCACCGCGCCCACGCCGCGCACGTTCTCCAGGCGCTTTTTCAGCACCTGCTCGGCCCAGGTGGTCAGCTCCACCGCGCTGCGGCCGGATTTTTCGTCGGGCAACACGGCCAGCGACCACACTGCGCGGCTCGCGGGGTCGAAACGCAGCACACGCGGTTCCTTGACCTCCGTGCGCAGGTTGGGGCGCACCGTGGCCACCTTCTCGCGCACGTCCTCGGCGGCCTTGCGGCCGTCGATGTGCAACTGGAACTCGATGATGACAACCGCCGTGCCTTCGTAGCTGCGCGAGGTGAGGGCGTTGATGCCCGCAATCGAGTTGACGCCTTCCTCGATCTTCTTGGTGACTTCGCTCTCGACAATTTCGGGCGACGCTCCGGGATAGTCCACGGTGACCACCACCACCGGGAAGTCGATGTTGGGGAACTGATCGACCTTCAGGCGCTGGTACGAGAACAAACCCAGCACGACGATGGCGAGCATCACCATCGTGGCGAACACGGGATTTTTCAGGCTGACTTTGGTGAACCACATGGCGGGGCGGGGCGCTCAGGGGGCCGTGCGGGAGGCTGCCGGCACAGCGACAGCAGCAGCGGCCGCCCCGGCGGTAGACACAACCGTGCCCTCGCGCAACTGGCCGATGCGGCCAGCAATCACGGGGGTGCCCACAGGCACTCCTTCCACCGCCACCAGGGTCTGGCCATTGACCACCGCGCGTGTGCCCGTCTTGACTTCGGCATAGGCCACGCGGCCATCTTTCAGTGTCTGGAGGTAGGGCGCGGGCTTGTCGGTGCGCACCGCATCGAGCGGCACGGCCAGCACATCGGCGCGGCCGGTGTCGAGCGTGCCCTGCACAAAGAGGCCCTGGCGCAGCGGTGTCGCGTTCTGGGCCTGCTCCACGCGCAGGTACACCGGCACAGTGCGGCTGCCCGCCTGGGCGCTGGGGTTGATGCGCACCACCGTGGCTGTCACCGGTGCCGACATGCCTTCGACAGACAGTTGCGCCTTCTGGCCCACACGCACGGCCACGGAGTCGGCCGGGGGCAGCAGCGCCTCCAGCTCCAGGCGCGACAGATCCACCACCTCGATGATGCGGGCATCCACCGCCACGCGCTCGCCCGGTTGCGCCAGGCGCTGTGCCACCTGGCCGCTGATGGGGCTTTTGAGCACGGTGTCGTCCAGCGCCTTGCGGGCCACATCGGCCGCAGCCACGGCCGCCTGATAGCTCGACTGGGCGGCCTCCAGGCTGGCCTGGGAGGTGACCAGCGCGGTGGGTGAAATAAAGCCCTGGTCCACCAGCGCGCGGTTGTTGGTGTACTGGCGCTGGTTGATGTCCACCTGGGATTTGGCGGCATCGGCCTGCTGCTGCGCCTGGCGCAGGCGGGCGCGGGCCTCGGTAGGGTCGATGCGCGCCACCTCCTGGCCCACCTTCACGCTGTCGCCTTCACGCACCGTGAGGCCCTGAAGCTCGCCGCCCACGCGGGCCTTGACCATGGCCGAATCCACCGCCCGCAGTGCGCCAGACACCGGCACGCCCAGCGGCAGATTGACCTGCGCCACCCGCAGCACCTCGTCGGCACCCAATTGCAACGGCGCTGCCACGCGCTGCGCGGCGGCCTCGCTCAGGGCTTTTTGCTGCGCCTGCCGCGCGGCCATGGCACGCCAGACCCCACTGCCCACCAACACGACGGCGATGGCTGCCGCCACCCAGGGAATCCAGCGTTTCATGATCTGATCAAACAGGGGTTGAAGAGGAGGGGGCGGGCGGGTTGGTGCCGGACCGCACACACAGCCCGTGCAGGATGTTGTCGGCCTGCATGTCGATGTACTGCTCGGGCGTCATGCCCAGGGCATCGGGCACGCAGGCGCCGATGGAATGTTTCCACAGCATCAAGAAAATCATGGGCGCCAGCACCAGGTACACGGCGTAATCCGGGTTCATGGGGCGGAACTCGCCCCTCGCGACGCCCCGCTCAAGGATGCGCCGGATCAGCGCCTGACCGGGCAGGATCACCTCCTGCTGGTAGAACTGGACGATCTCGGGGAAGTTTTGTGCTTCGCTGAGCATCAGCTTGGTGATGCCCGACGCCTTGGTGCAGCCAATGCGCTCCCACCAGACCTGGTAGCAGTAGCGCAGCACCTCGCTGGTGGTGCCTGCAAAGTTCTCCAGCTCGTTGTTCCACTCGGCAAACCGGCCCGCGATGTTTTCGCGGACCACGGCCTTGAACAGTTCTTCTTTGCTGGGGAAGTACAGGAACAAAGTGCCCTTGGACACCCCGGCCCGCGCAGCCACCTCGTCCACACGCGTAGCGGCAAAGCCCTTTTCGACAAACAGGTCGAGCGCGGCCTCCAGTAGCTCGCCAGGGCGGGCCTCCTTGCGGCGCTCGCGTTTGGTGCCTGCGGCTGTCGAAGGGGAGGAGGATGTGGGAGACAAGGCGTTTTAGTTAATGACTGACCGGTTAGTAATGTAGCAAGCACGGGATGGGGCGTCAATTCATAATCACAGGCCCTGTCTCCGTTTGAACCCGAGGACCCCATGACTTTGCAAACCATCACCCTGGGCGGCGGCTGCTTCTGGTGCACCGAAGCCGTGTTCGACCGCGTGCGCGGCATCACCGACGTGGAAAGCGGCTACACCAACGGCCACACCATCAACCCCACCTACGAACAGATCTGCGAGGGTGACACCGGCCACGCCGAGGTGGTGCGCCTGACCTTTGATGCCGACGAGATCAGCCTGGAAGAAATCCTGGAAATCTTCTTCCACACCCACGACCCGACCACGCTCAACCGCCAAGGCAATGACGTGGGCACGCAGTACCGCAGCGGCATCTACTACGGCAACCCCGAGCACGGAGAGATCGCCAGTGCCATGATCCGCCAGATGTCTCAAGATAAGCTGTTTGGCGCGCCCATCACCACCGAAGTGAAGCCGCTGCAAAACTACAGCGCGGCCGAGGCTTACCACCAGGATTACTTTGCCAAGCACCCCAACGCGGGCTACTGCGCATTTGTGGTGGGGCCGAAGGTGGATAAGTTCAGGAAGACGTTTGCGAAGTACCTGAAGGCTTGAGACGTCGCAACATCAAACGCCGTCACGCCTCTTCAACTGTGATCTCCGTGACATACCGAAGCAACCATTGAATCGTCCTTTTCAGCGCCACTGCTGCAATGCTCTCGTGCGACAAATGGTCGCAAAGGAGCAAGCCTTCAGGCACCGCTGTCACGCTGACATGGTCTGGAGCATCCGCAGGCAAGCGTTCAAAGATCTGCGATATCCCTGCGTCTGCGTGCTTGGCGACGGTGTCTCGGAATTCGTTTGGCACTTTCAACGTGTATTCGTAGCCCATTGCAAGACCCTTTGTATGGAGTCCTGATCGTAGGGGGACGCGAATTGAATGGGCATAATGCAACCTGATTGCGTTAAAAGCACTACAAGCCAACGCAGCTCTTATGCCTACTGCCCCCTCTTTAACCCCGCACAGCCGAACTTGGGCACTTCCTTCGGGCATGCGAGCCACCCGCGCCACACGGGCGCTGGCGGCGTTGTATGAGGCAAGGCCCGATGCGGCGCTGTCCGAACCCGAGGTCGAGGCCGCTTTGGCCGCAGTCGGTGTTGCGGTCAACAAAGTCACCGTCTACCGCATGCTCGACCGTTTTGCCGGTGCCGGGCTGCTGCACAAGCAGGTGGATGCGGCTCGCGTCACCCGCTACGCGCGCGCTCCGCAGGGCGAAGAGGGCGCCGCGCCCCGTTTTGAGTGCGACGACTGCCACCGCCAGTTCCGCCTGCCTTCAGGCTCGGCCAAGGTGCAGAGCGCCCTCAAGCAGGTGCTGCAGGCCTTGGCCACCGCCGGGCATGAGAGCCTGGCGGTGGACATTGCCGTGCATGGGCGCTGTGCCGAATGCGCCCATCCGGCCGAGGAGGCTGCCGCATGATCCGCACCCGGGGGCTTTCCTATACCTACGCCACGGGCGGCGCCGCGCCGCTGCGGTTCCCGGATGTGGACCTGCGCCAGGGCGGCACACTGCTGCTGCGCGGGCGCTCGGGCACCGGCAAGTCCACCTGGCTCGCGCTGATGGCGGGGCTGCGCGGTGCCAGCGGGGGCGACCTGTTTGTGGCGGGCACCCAGCTGGGCACGCAGCGCGGCGCCGAGATCGATGCCTGGCGCGCACGCACCATCGGCTTTTTGCCGCAGAAGCTCTACCTCAGCAGCGCGCTCACCGTGGCCGACAACCTCGCGCTGGTCTACTTTGCGGCCGGGCTGCCGCGCGACGATGCGGCCATCCACCGCGCACTCACCCAGGTGGGCGTGGCCGAGCTGGCGGCGCGCAAGCCGCACCAGCTCTCGGGCGGGCAGGCGCAGCGCGTGGCGCTGGCGCGGGCCGTGTTGCTGGCGCCGCAGGTGCTGCTGGCCGACGAACCCACGGCCAGCCTGGACGACGAGGCTGCAGCCGACGCCTTGGCACTGCTGCAGCAGAGCGCCGCCGCCTGCGACGCCAGCCTGGTCATCGCCACGCACGACCAGCGTGTGGTGCAGGCACTGGCCGGTGCGCAGACGCTGGATTTGAATGAAATAGCGGCCTACCGCGCAACAGAAGGGCGCGAGTAGCTATGAAAAGCATAGTAAAACTGGCCCGCCTGTCGTGGCGCTACCTGTGGTCCCGCCCGCTGGCGGCGGTGCTCAACCTGCTGGTGCTCACGCTGGGCCTGGCTGCCATCACGCTGGTGCTGCTGGTGGCCACGCAGCTCGACAAGGCCTTTGAGCGCGACCTGGATGGCATCGATCTGGTGGTGGGCGCCAAGGGCAGCCCGCTGCAGCTGATCCTGGCGGGCGTGTTCCACATCGACGTGCCCACGGGCAACATCCCGCTGCAAGAAGTACAGGCGTTGCAGAAGAACCCGCTGGTGGCGCAGGTGATCCCGCTGAGCCTGGGCGATAGCTACCAGGGCTTTCGCATCGTGGGCACCACGCCCGACTACGTGGCGCACTACGGGGCCCAGTTGGCCGAGGGCGCGCTGTGGCAGCAGCCCATGGACGCGGTGCTGGGCGCCAGCGTGGCACGTGGCATTGTCAAAAGCAGCCATGCCGGTGCGCCGTTGGTGGGTGCCACCTTTGTCGGCAGCCACGGGCTGGGCGGGGGAGGGCACGCGCATGGCAACCACCCCTACCATGTGAGCGGCGTGCTCGCCCCCTGCGGCTGCGTGCTCGACCGGCTCATCCTGACCAGCACCGAATCCGTCTGGATGGTGCACGAGACCGCCACGGCCAACGATGCGGAAGACCTGGAAATCATGAAGGAAGAGCGCGAGGTGACCGTGGCCCTGGTGCGCTACCGCACGCCCATGGCTGCCGTCACGCTGCCCCGCCAGGTCAACAGCGGCACATCGATGCAGGCGGCAGCGCCTGCCATTGAGGTCACGCGCCTGTTGCGTCTGCTGGGCGTGGGCGCCGATGTGCTGCGCGCCTTTGGCGGCGTGCTGCTGGCTGTGGCCGCGCTGAGCGTGTTCATCGCGCTGTGGAACGCCGTGCGCGAGCGCCGCGCCGACCTGGCCATGCTGCGCATGCTGGGCGCGCCGCCCGGCCGCGTGGCGGGGCTGGTGCTGTGGGAGGCGCTGTGGCTGGCTGCGCTGGCTTCTGCCCTGGGGCTGCTGCTGGGCCATGGCCTGGCGCATGGCCTGGGTTGGGCGCTGCAGGCACAGGGGCTGTTGCCCGTTACCGGCCTCATCTGGCTGCCCGCCGAGGCGGGTGTGCCGCTGCTGGCAGCGGGTGTGGCGGCGCTGGCGGCACTGCTGCCCGCGATGCAGGCCTACCGCACCGACGTGGCGGATCTGCTAAGTCAGCCCTGATGCACCCTCCGAGTTCTGACTGCCGTAAACCCTCCACCAACTCCACCTGAAAGTCCCTCCATGAAAAAGCTCCTCACCGCTCTCGCCCTGGCCCCCATGCTGCTCGCCGGTGCCCTGGCCCACGCCCAGGCCCACAACGACAAAGACACCAAGGAGGACATCGCCCGCCACCGCGCCATGGCAGCCGCGCACGAGGCCGCCGCCAAATGCCTGGAGTCCGGCAAGGGCCACGACCAGTGCCAGAAAGACCTGCAGGCCGCCTGCAAAAACCTGGCTATCGGAAAATACTGCGGCATGAAGCACGCGCACTGAGCTGCAACGCACCGCTTCACCCCTCGTTCGCCCCCACCCACAGGTTCTCCCGCCATGGCCACCCACCAGCCCTCCCGCCTGACCACTGCCTTTTGGCAACCTGCCGCCCGCCGCGTCCATGCCACACGCCAAGCGGCGGCAGCATTCGCCTTGCTGTGCAGCGCCGGGGCCGTGCTGGCCCAGGCGTCTGGCCAGCCCCTGGCCACCAAGCCCGAGCCGGGCGCGTTCGAGCGGGCTACGGGCAAAACCGCTCCAGCACCTGCGGCGGCGGGCGGGGCGGGCGCAGCCCCCGTGCTCTCGTCCCCACTGCCTGCAGGGGCCGCCGCGGGCATCCCATCTGGCACCGGGGCGGGCTACCACAACCCCAACAGCCCCATCGCGCCGCTGCCCCAGCGCAATGACGTGGTGCCCTGGTCGGTGCTGACTGACCTGACGCGCAAGACCACCAAGGACGGCATCGTGCCCGTGTTCAACGAGGCGCAAAAGGGCATGGACAAGACCGTGCAGCGCATCCAGGGCTTCATGATGCCGCTGGACGCCAAGGCCACGCAGACGCACTTTTTGCTCACCTCCGTGCCCATGACCTGCTCGTTCTGCCTGCCCGGCGGGCCCGAGAGCATGGTCGAGGTCAAGGCCAAGACCCCCGTGCGCTATTCGATGGAGCCCGTGGTGGTCGAGGGCCGCTTCACCGTGCTCACCAACGACCAGTACGGCCTGTACTACCGCGTGGTCGATGCCGTGCAGGTGAAGTGACCCGACTCTGAACCCTCCCATGACGCGCCACCGCTTCGGCCCGCTCCGGCCCCGGTTGCCCGCCTTGCCGCGCGGCGCAGGGCAGGGCGCGCCTGCACGCTGGTGGGCGCACCTGGCCCTGGTATGGCTGGTGCTGGCCTTGGTCGCGGCCCCCACCCTGGGGCGCCTGCACCAGGTGCTGCATGGTGATGTGCTGGACCGGGTGCAGACCCACGCCCACGCCACCGACACGGCGAGCGCCGACCACCGCCACGGGCAGCTCGCACAGCTGGTGGCGGGCCACGCACCCACAGAC
>NZ_JBWKZU010000069.1:0-22471 GCF_059424825.1 Acidovorax sp. GW101-11A03
GGGGAGGCGCTCAGCGCCTCTGGGGGGTGACACTGCCTATACCTGCATGTTCATGATGTCGGTGTAGGCCTGCACCATGCGGTTGCGCACGTGCAGCGTGGCCTGAAAGCCGATCTGGGCCTTCTGGATGGCCACCATGGTTTCTTCCAGGCTCACCGAGGGGTTTTCCAGCTGAACCTCTCTTTGCAGTTCGGACGAACGGTTTTGCGCCGCACTTACCGACTGCAGGGCACCTTTGAGGGCGCTGGAAAATCCCACTTCGTTACCGGTTTCCTGGGGCGCTGCAGCACGGCGCGCCACGCCTGCGCCCGTGAGGGGGGCGGTAGAGCTTGAGATGCGAAGGTCCATGGCTGTATCCGTAGGGAATGGCGGTATGCTGCGTATCCTAGCCACCGCCCAGGCGCCCATCCCCCTGAAATGATGGTCAAACGGGCGGCTTATCCAGCGAACATGGTGGAGGCGTGACCGAATAATCGACACCACGCTAGGTCTGTTGCCGGACCTGCTTTACTGGAAAAGCAAGATGTCTGCTGTTGCTGAAGTCCCTCTCAATCCGCTCCCGCCGCCCGCCAGCCCCAACTGGTTGCAGCGGCTGTCTGCCCTCGACCGGGCGCAGCGCATGCGGCTGGGCGTGGGCGTGGCGCTGCTGGTGGCCGCTGCCGTGGCGGCCATCGTCATGGGGCGCCAGCCAGACTACCGGGTGCTGTTCGCCAATCTGAACGACAAGGACGGCGGCGCCATCGTGGCCCAGCTGTCGCAGATGAATGTGCCCTACAAGCATGCCGAAGGCGGTGGCGCCATCCTGATCCCGGCGGACCGCGTGCACGACGTGCGCCTGCGTCTGGCCACCCAGGGCCTGCCCAAGGGCTCGGTGGCCGGTTTTGAATTGATGGAGTCCAGCAAGTTCGGGATGACGCAGTTCCAGGAGCGCCTGAACTTCCAGCGTGGCCTGGAGGGCGAACTGACCCGCTCCATCCAGGCGCTGTCGTCGGTGCAGGGTGCGCGCGTGCACCTGGCGCTTCCCAACCAGAACGGGTTCTTCCGCGAGCAGCAAAAACCATCGGCCTCGGTGCTGGTGAGCCTGCATCCCGGCCGCATCCTGGACCGCGCCCAGCTGGCGGGCATCGTGCACCTGGTGGCGTCCAGCGTGCCCGAGCTGGCCCCGTCGGCCGTGAGCGTGCTGGACGACACCGGCAAGCTTCTGTCGCAGACCACCGACAGCACCGCCGGGGCCGAGGTGAACGCCCAGCAGCTGCTGTATGTGCAGCAGATCGAGCAGCAGTACACCCGCCGCATCATGGACATCCTGGAGCCGGTGGTGGGCCGCGACAACGTCAAGGCCCAGGTCACGGCCGAGGTGGATTTCACGCAGACGGAATCCACGTCCGAGCAGTTCCGCCCCAACCAGACGCCCGACTCCAGCGCGGTGCGCAGCCAGCAGGTGCTGGAGAGCCGGGGAAGCTCCAGCAAAACCGCAACGGGCGTGCCCGGCGCCGTGGCCAACCAGCCGCCTGCACCATCGACCGCTCCCATCAATGGCGCCAACCCTGCGCCCAATGCCGGAGGCCAGCAGGGCACCGAGGAGCAGACCAACAAGCGCGAGTCCACCACCAACTACGAAGTGGACAAGACCGTGCGCGTGACGCGGGGCAGCACCGGCGCCGTCAAGCGCCTGAGCGCGGCCGTGGTGGTGAACTACCAGTCTGGCGAAGACAAGGGCAAGCCCATCACCAAGGCGCTCACGCCCGAGCAGATCGAGCAGATGACGGCCCTGGTGCGCGAGACCATTGGCTTCAACAAGGACCGCGGTGACTCGGTCAACCTCATGAACACGCCGTTCCAGGTGACGGCAGCGCCATCGACCGACGTTCCGCTGTGGAAGCAGCCCGAAGTGATCGACCTGGCCAAGACCTTTGCGTGGCCTGTGGGGGCGGTGCTGTTTGCTGCGCTGGTGCTGCTGGGCCTGGTGCGGCCCGCCCTCAAGGCACCTGCCCCGGCCAAGGCCAGCGCCGCACCGGTACCCGGTGGTCAGCTCGACGCCCTGGAGGCCGACACGCCCGAGCGCCCCGCGCTGCCTGCGCCGTCCAAGAAGGACGAAGCGTTGCCTGCGACGCCCGAGCAGCTGCGCCTGGAAGACGCCCGCGTGCTCGCCAAGGAGAACCCGGTGGCCGTGGCGAACATTCTCAAGACTTGGCTCAACGGCGACTCCGCCGCCTAGCCACCGATTGCACGGACACCCACCATGGACGACCAAGGCCTTCACGATGCCGCCATCATGCTGATGTCCCTCGGCGAAGAGGAGGCGGCCGAAGTTTTCAAGCACTTCTCGCCCAAGGAGGTGCAGAAGCTGGGCGAAACCATCGCGCGCATGCGCTCGGTGTCGCGCGAGAAGGTGGACGAGGTCATCAACAAGTTCTCCAATGCGGCAGCAGCCCAAAGCCTCTTGGTGTCCGACACGGGCAACTATGTGCGTGCCGTGCTCAAGCGCGCGCTGGGCGATGACAAGGCCGGTCTGCTGATCGACCGCATCTTGCAGGGCGGCGATGTTTCGGGCATCGAAAGCCTCAAGTGGATGGACCCGCTGTCGGTGGCCGAACTGCTGCGCAACGAGCACCCGCAGATCGTGGCGGCGATCCTGGTGCATCTGGACAGCGACCAGGCCTCGGGCATCCTGATGCACCTGACAGACCGCCAGCGCAGCGAAATCCTGCTGCGTGTGGCCACGCTCGAAGGCATTCAGCCCACGGCGCTCAAGGACCTCAACGAGGTGCTCTTCAAGGTGCTGGCGGGTGGCGACAAGATCCGCAAGAGTTCGCTCGGAGGCGTCAAGGCGGCCGCAGAAATCATCAACCTGCTGGGTGGCAACATGGACGCCGTGGTGCTCGAATCCATCCGGGGCTACGACCCTGACCTGGCGCAGAAGATCATGGACAAGATGTTCGTGTTCGAGGATGTGCTCAAGCTCGACAACGCCGCCATCCAGTCCGTGCTCAAGGAGGTGGCGTCCGAGACCCTCATCGTGGCGCTCAAGGGAGCTGTGCCCGAGTTGCGGGAGAAATTCCTGTCCAACATGTCCTCGCGTGCTGCCGAGGCGCTGCGCGAAGACCTCGAATCCCGTGGCCCGATGCGGCTGTCCGAAGTGGAAGCGCAGCAGAAGGAAATTCTCAAGACGATCCGGCGCCTGTCCGACGAAGGCCAGATCGTGATCGGAGGCGGTGGTGATGATGCCTTCGTCTAACAACCAGCGGTCGTACTCGCGCTTCATCCCCAGCGAGGAAGTGGGCGACTTCAAGCAGTGGAAGTTCAGCGCGGTGGATGGCTCGGACCTGGTCGAGCCCACGCCGGAGCCGGTGGCAGAGATCCCTGTCGAGGTCGATGAAGCCGAGCTGCAGGCCCAGCAGGCGCTGCTGCAGCAGCAGGCCTGCGACGACGCCTATGCCGAGGGCTTTGCCCAGGGGCAGGCGCAGACTGCCCTGGAGTGGCAGCGCCGCATGGACGACTACATCGCCCAGCAGGGGCAAGAGGCCGCGCAGCGCCTGCAAGCGGTGCTGCAGACGCTGGACGCAAGCCTGATCGACATGCAGCAGCAGATGGCCCAGCAACTGCTGGAGCTGGCGTGCGACATCGCCCGCCAGGTGGTGCGCCATGAGCTGTCGGTCAACCCCAATGCCTTGCAGCCGGTGGTGCGCGAGGCCGTGGGCATGCTGGTGACCGAGGGGCGGCCCGCCACGGTGCGCCTGAATCCGATCGACATGGAAGCGATGGCGCAGCCCCTGCGCGAGGAACTGGATGGACCTGGCGTGCAGTGGGTGGCGGATGCCGCCGTGCCTGCCGGCGGCTGCCTGGTGGAGTCTGCCGGAACGGTGGTGGATGGCAGCCTGGACAAACGCTGGCAGCGCGCCATTGCGGCCCTGGGCCTGCAGTCGCCCTGGAGCGAAGGAGAAGGCGATGAGCGTTGAGGCGCCCTCGGCCTGGACGCGCTTCATGGACGACGCGCGCGAGCGCGTGGCCGAAGGAGTGCCGCTGGAAACCCGGGGCACGCTCACCCGGCTGACGGGCCTGGTGCTGGAGGCCGTGGGCATCAAGGTGCCGGTGGGCTCGCAGTGCATGGTGCAGATGCCGGGCCGCGAACCGGTGCTGGCCGAGGTGGTGGGCTTCTCTGCCGACCGCGCGTTCTTGATGCCTGCGGGCGACATCCATGGCCTGTCGAGTGGCGCTAGGGTGTTTCCTGCTGCGCCCTACATCCCCGTCCCCCGTCTGGGTGAGCCGCCACGGCCTGTGCAGCGCGCCGGTGTGCTGCGCCTGCCCATGGGCGATGGGCTGCTGGGGCGTGTGGTGGATGCCCAGGGCCTGCCGCTGGACCATGGTGGCCCGGTGCAAGACGTGGTGGCTGAGCCCATGGGCCGCCGGCAGATCAATGCCATGGACCGGGATCCGGTCCGCGAACCGCTCGACACGGGGGTGCGTGCCATCAACGCCCTGTTGACTGTGGGGCGTGGCCAGCGCCTGGGCCTGTTTGCGGGCTCGGGGGTAGGCAAAAGCGTGCTGCTGGGCATGATGGCCCGCTACACCCAGGCCGACGTGATCGTGGTCGGCCTCATCGGCGAGCGGGGCCGCGAGGTCAAGGAGTTCGTGGAAGACATCCTGGGCGCAGAGGGCCGCGCGCGCTCCGTGGTGGTGGCGGCACCGGCCGATGCGCCGCCGCTGTTGCGCATGCAAGGCGCTGCGTACGCCACGGCCGTGGCCGAACATTTCCGCGACAAGGGGCAGCATGTGCTGCTGCTCATGGATTCGCTCACCCGCTATGCCATGGCCCAGCGCGAAATCGCCCTGGCCATTGGCGAGCCGCCTGCCACCAAGGGCTACCCACCCTCATGTTTTGCCAAGCTGCCCGCCTTGGTGGAGCGCAGCGGCAATGGCCTGCACGGGGTGGGCTCCATCACTGCGTTCTACACGGTGTTGTCCGAGGGGGACGATCAGCAGGACCCGATTGCCGACGCGGCACGTGCCATTCTGGACGGGCACATCGTGTTGTCGCGGGCGCTGGCCGAGACGGGGCATTTCCCGGCCATCGACATCGAGCAGTCGGCCTCGCGGGTGATGCACAACGTGGTGTCGCGCGGGCATTTTGATCTGGCGCGCCACTTCCGCGCTGTGTATTCGCGCTACCAGAAGAGCCGCGACCTGGTGCAGGTGGGCGCATACATGAGCGGCTCGGACCCCGCGCTCGACGAAGCGATCCGTCTGCAGCCGCAGATGGCGGGCTTTTTGCAGCAGGACATGTTCGAGGCAGCCTCCATGGACCAGAGCGTGACCGCCATGGCCTCGGTGCTGGACCGTTGATACCTGCCGGTAGCCCATCATGTCCAGCCTGAACTCCCTCACCGTTGCCGTGGATGTGGCCTCCCGCAAGCGGGACGCCGCGCGCAAGGTGCTGCAGGACGCGCTGGCCGCACAGCAGGCGGCGCGTGCGCAACTTGACCAGCTGGAGGACTACGCCCGTGAAACCGAGTCGCGCTGGGGGATGAAGGCCGACACCGCAATGCAGCCCGAGGTGATGTACCACCACTACCAGTTCATGAACCGCCTGGGGCATGCGGCCAGCATCCAGACGGGGGTGGTGAGCGATCAGGCGGGGCGTGTGGAGAACGCACAGCGCGCTTTGCTGGAGGCCGAATTGCGCCTCACCAGCCTGCGCAAGGTGGTGGACAAGCGGCGCCACGACCTGGAGCTGCAGCAAATGCGCAGAGACCAAAAACAGACCGATGAACGGGCCGCGCTGCAGTACCGCACCACGAGCCAAGGGCCCCAGGGCCAGGAGTATTGACCATGGAACAGGGAAAAATTTCCTCCTCGCAGGGCGGCACCCATGCGGCCCATGCCACGCGGGCCAAAGCGCCCGCGCAGCAAGGGGCGGATGCCAGTGACGCGGCCGCAGCAGGCGGGTTTCTGGCTCTGCTGGCTGCGTTGGATGAGGTGTCTGTAGACACCGGTCCACTGGAACTGACAGGGACGGATGCAAGCCCTGCCGACATCTCGGCGGATGCCGTGAAGGGCGAAGCCGATGCGGCGGCCCTCGCGGCTTGGCAGGGTTTGTTTGCCTCTGCCCAGAGCGATGCCACCGGACTGGTGCGGCAGGCCGATGGAACATTGCGCGCAGCCTCCATGGCCACGGGGGCGTTGGGTGACATGGCGCTGAATGGCCCGATGGCCAACGGAGGGCTGCCCCAGGGGCTGGTGGCGGAAACCGCAAAACTCGATACCGCAGCAGATTTCAAGGACACCAAAGACGGGGCCATTCAGAGCACGGTGGCCGGGTTCGGCCGCAGCTTCGCGCGCCTGCAGAACACCCAGGCCCAGCGGGCAGGAGGTGCCGGGGGCGCGGAGCTGTCTACGGCGAGCACCGCTGGGGACGCAACGCAGCGCCTGTCGGTGGCCCAGGGGGCGGCAGCAGCACTCACCCAGGCCGCCAGCAATGAGCGTCCGGCCTCAGGCGTGATGGCCGGTGGCGCCACGGTGGAGCGCGGCGTCGGTGCGCCCGCTGCGACAGAGGGAGGCTTTGCTGCGCTGGCCGACGGGTTGTTCACGGGTGCTGCGATGGCGCGGGGGGCCGAGCCCTCAGCGGGAGGCCGCTCTGGCGAGGGGCATGCTGGCGGGGGCGCCTGGTCCGATGGCAGTGCGGGCCTGTCCCCTGTGGAGCCCGGCAACACCGACAGCCCTGCCGTGTTTGTGGCCCCCGGTGCTGCCGGAGCAGAAGAGCAGGTGGCCGACCAGGTGGCGTACTGGGTGAACCAGAAAACGCAGAACGCGGAGCTGACGCTCAATCGCGATGGCCAGCCCGTCGAGGTTTCCGTGTCCTTGTCGGGCAATGAGGCGCATGTCACGTTCCGCAGTGACCAGGCGCAGACCCGCGAACTGCTCGACCAGAGCATGGCCCAGCTCAGGGATTTGCTGCGCAGCGAGGGCCTGGTGCTGTCCGGCATGTCGGTGGGGACTTCTGCGCGGGATGGCGCAGGTGCGCAGGGCGGTGACGCGGGGCAGCCCCGTGGCCGCGATGGCGCCCGCCAGGCGCAGGTGCTGTCCAGTGCACCGGTGGGCACCGCATCGCTGGCGCGGGACGGCAGCGGGCCCGACCGCACCGTGGACATCTTCGTGTGACCGGCTAGCGCCCGGTGGACTGGGCGCTGACACTGACGGGTATCAGCTGTGTGCCCTTTCAAGAAGGCTGCGGCCTCGGGGGGCCTGCGTTGTTGCCGATATGCGCAATCAACCCACCCCGATCTGCGGCGCCCCCTTGCCGCTCGATGCGCGCAGAGGATCCCAATGGCAAGGGGGAGAGCGCGGTGAATGCCATGGTTTTGGGCTTTTATTCTGGCTATTATTGGTTACACCTCCGTCCAATAATGGGCCATCCGGCTTTGCTTGCACTTTGATAGCGCAGGCGCGGCCTGCTCCCTACCGCAAGGAACATCCATCGTGTCAGCCCCACCACCCGCAGCTGCTCCGGCGAAAAGCAAGAAGATGCTCATCATCATCATTGGCGTCGTTGTGGCGGTGCTGGTGATCGGGGGCGGGGCGGCGGCCTGGTTCCTGACCCGTTCGCACGGGGACGAGGAGGAAGGCGGCGGTGCACCGGCCGCCCGCAAAGAGGCGCCCAAGGTGGCCCCGACCTTTCTGCCCATGGAAAACATGGTGGTCAACCTGGCCGACCCCGGCGGCGACCGCTTTGCCCAGATTGGCATCACCCTGGAGCTGGAAGACGCCAAAACCGCCGAGCAGGTCAAGCTGTACCTGCCCACCATCCGCAGTGGCATCCTGATGCTGGTGTCCCAGCGCACGTCTGCTGAACTGCTGGTGCGCGAAGGCAAGGAGAAGCTGGCCGCCGACATCCGTCGCGAAGTCTCCCGCCCCCTGGGGTATTCGGTGCCCACCGAGCGTGAACGTGCGCGTGCGGCCGAGGCCGAGCAGGACGGAGACGCCGAAGACCGCCCAGCGCGCAAGCGCACTGAACGCAACCCCGTGCTGCGCGTGCTCTTCTCCAACTTCATCATTCAGTGAACCGGGGCAAGGACCAGCCATGAGTGATTCATTTCTTTCGCAGGAAGAGGTTGATGCCCTTCTCGAAGGGGTCACTGGCGAGAGCCAGAAGTCGGTCGAGGAAGTGGCCGAGGCGGGGTCCGTACGCAACTACGACATCTCCAGCCAGGAACGCATCGTCCGTGGCCGCATGCCGACGATGGAAATCGTCAATGAGCGGTTTGCGCGCAACTTCCGCATCGGGCTGTTCAACTTCATCCGGCGCAGTCCCGAAATTTCGGTCGGCACGGTGTCCGTGCAGCGCTACAGCGCTTTTCTGCGCGAGCTGGCGGTGCCCACCAACTTCAACATCGTGGCGATCCGCCCCCTGCGTGGCAGCGGGCTCATCGTGTGCGAGCCTTCGCTGGTGTTCGGCATCATCGACACGCTGTATGGCGGGGTCGGCAAGTTCCAGACCCGGATCGAAGGGCGCGATTTTTCGCCCACCGAGCAGCGTGTCATCAACCGCCTGGTGGATGTGATCTGTGCCGAATACAAGAAGGCCTGGCAGGGCATCTACCCGCTGGAGCTGGAATACCAGCGCTCGGAAATGCAGCCCCAGTTTGCCAACATCGCCACGCCCAGTGAAATTGTGGTGTCCACGGCCTTCCAGCTGGAAATCGGAGATCTCTCCGGTGCCATCCATGTCTGCATGCCGTATGCCACGCTGGAGCCGATCCGCGATGTGCTGTATTCGTCCACGCAGGGGGATTCCATCGAGGTGGACCGCCGCTGGGTGAACGTGCTCAAGCGCGAAATCCAGTCTGCAGAAGTCACGCTGGTGGCCGAGCTGGCCAAGGCCGACGCCACGGTGGAGCAGTTGCTGGCCATGAAGCCGGGCGACTTCATCGAGCTGGACCGAGAGCCCCGCATCCGGGCATCGATCGGAGGGGTTCCTATTTTTGAATGCCAGTATGGAACCCACAACTCCAAGTACGCCATCCGCATTGAAGAATGCCTGCGTAATTCGGACATGAGCTGGCTGGGAGAGAAAAATGGCAACTGAAGAAGACAACAAGGACGCAGGCGCGGACGACCCGTTTGCGGGCTGGGCCGAGGCGCTGGAAGAGCAAAAACGCACCGACGACAAGCCGGCGGATGCAGAGCAGGGCGGCCCGCTGTCCGGCGAGCCCGTGCGGCCGTTTTCCAGCTCTGCAGGTGCGGATGGAACTGTCAACGACATCAACATGGTGCTGGACATCCCTGTCCAGCTGTCGGTGGAGCTGGGGCGCACCAAGGTGCCCATCAAGTACATCCTCCAGCTGGCGCAAGGCTCGGTGGTGGAGCTGGATGCGCTCGCGGGCGAGCCCATGGACGTGCTGGTCAATGGCTACCTCATCGCTCAGGGCGAGGTGGTGGTGGTGAACGACAAGTTTGGTATCCGTCTCACCGACGTGGTGACCCCGTCCGAACGCCTGCGCCGGGTCAGCCGTGGATAGTGGGAGCATGACCCAGACCCTCCTCGTCGTGGTGCTCTTTGTGGGGGCCATGGCGGCGCTGCCCTGGCTGGTGCGGCGCCTGCAGCAACGCCATGCGGGCGGCACCTCGGCTGCGGGGGGCGCGTCACGCGTGGTGTCCGCGGTGGCGGTGGGGCCGCAGCAGCGGGTGGTCACGGTCGAGGTCGGCCCCGAGCATGCGCGCACCTGGCTGGTGCTGGGCGTGACGGCCCAGCAGGTGAGTTGCCTGCATGTGCTGCCGGTGTCACCCGTGTCATCGCCGACCACCGCCGGTGTGGGCGCGGTGGTTGAGGGGCCCTCGTTTGCGCAGCAGATGGCTGCCGTGGCCGGGGTGCCGGAAAAGGCAAGCCATGGCTGACAGACTGCCCTTGCCCGCCCCAGTCAAGGGACGGAGCGCTGGTCACCGATGGCTGCTGGCTGTTTTGATGGGCCTGGCGGTGCTGGCCGTGCAAGACCCCGCCTTTGCGCAGGCGGCTGGCAGCCTGCCCCTGGTGGTGGGCAGCGGCCCCTCGGGCACCAGCTACTCGGTGCCGATCCAGACACTGCTGTTCTTCACGGCGCTGTCCTTTTTGCCTGCCGTGCTGCTCATGATGACGGGCTTCACCCGTATCGTGATTGTGTTGTCCCTGCTGCGCCAGGCGTTGGGAACGCAGTCCGCACCGCCCAACCAGGTCATCATCGGTTTGTCGCTGTTCCTGACCTTTTTTGTGATGGGCCCCACCCTGGACCGTGTGTACCAGGAGGCGTATGTGCCCTACACCAACAACACCATCACATTCGAGCAGGCGCTGGACAAGGCCGAGGCGCCCATGCGCGGTTTCATGCTCAAGCAGACCCGGCAGTCCGACTTTGCGCTGTTCTCGCGGCTGGCCCGCCTGGACCCGAATGTGACGGCAGAAACCGCGCCGATGCGGGTGCTGGTCCCGGCGTTTGTGACCAGCGAGCTGAAGTCGGCGTTCCAGATCGGCTTCATGATCTTCATCCCCTTCCTGGTGATCGACATGGTGGTGTCGAGCATCCTGATGTCCCTGGGCATGATGATGCTGTCGCCGGTGCTGGTGGCATTGCCGTTCAAGCTCATGCTGTTTGTGCTGGCCGACGGCTGGAACCTGCTGATCGGCTCCCTGGCCGCCAGCTTTGTAACCTGAGGGGGAGCATGCGATGACTCCACAAGTGGTATTGACCATCGGGCGCGACGCCCTGACCCTGCTGCTGATGATCTCCATGCCGGTGCTCGGGGTGGTCATGGCGGTGGGGCTGATCGTGAGCATCTTCCAGGCCGTCACGCAGATCCACGAAGCCACGCTGGCCTTTGTGCCCAAGCTGATCGCTGCGATGGTGGTGTTTGCCATTGCCGGGCCGTGGATGCTCAGCACGCTGGTGGACTTCATCCGCCGAACCATCGAGTCCATTCCGTCGATGATTGGCTAGTTTCTTGATAAAAATAGCCTCCTGCGCGCGTCCATCAAGCGCAATACGCTATGTTTTGTATAGCAATCTGATGCCATGATCACCTTCAGCGAAGCGCAGATCATGGCCTGGCTCTCGCCCATCCTGTGGCCCTTTCTGCGGGTCCTGGCCCTGTTCTCGGTGGCACCGGTGTTCTCGATGCGAGTGATCCCCATGCGCGTGAAGATCGGGCTGGCCTTCCTGGTGGCGCTGTGTGCCCAGGGGGTGCTGGGAGAGCAGCCGGTCATCAGCGTCAATGGCCGCGAGGCCCTGGGCGCCGTGGCGCAGCAGGTGGCGGTGGGGCTGGCCATCGGGTTCTCGGTGCGGCTGGTGTTCGCGGCAGTGGAGCTGGCCGGGGAAATCATTGGGTTGCAGATGGGGCTGAACTTTGCCTCTTTCTTCGACCCCTCGTCCAATGCGCAGATCAGCGCCGTGGCGCGCTTTTTTGGCCATATGGCCATGTTGCTGTTTGTGGTCATCAACGGCCACCTGCTGATCCTGATGGCGGTGGTCAAGAGCTTTGACCGTTTCCCGGTCAACGGCAACTTCCTGCAGTCGCTGGCGCAGATGCGGCTGCACGAGCTGGGCGCGTCGCTTTTCTCCAGCGCACTCTGGATTGCCTTGCCCATGATTGCGCTGCTGCTGTTCGTCAACCTCACGATGGGCATCATCTCCCGCGTGGCGCCGCAGATGAACATTTACGCGGTGGGCTTCCCCGTCACGCTCACGGTGGGCATGCTGGGCATTGCCGCCACCCTGCCCATGCTGGAGCAGCCCGTGCTGGCGCTGATGCAGCAGGCGGTGGACTTGTTTGCCGCGCAGCGGTAGGGCGCGGGCCGAAGCCTTCAGACCAGCTGGTTGCGGATGGCGTAGACGGTGAGTTCGGCGTTGTTGGACAGCTTGAGTTTTTCCAGCACGCGCGATCGGTACACGCTCACGGTCTTGGGGCTCAGCATCAGTTCTTCGGCAATGTCCGACAGCCGCCGCCCGGAGGCGATCTTGATCAGCGTCTGCAGCTCCCGCTCCGACAACGTGGTGTGCAGGGCTTCGGGGGTCGGTTGGGCCAGGCTGTCTGCCAGCATCTGCGCCACTTCCGCCGTCAGGTATTTGCGGCCCTGCATCACCGTGCGCACGGCGGCAATCAGCTCGACCGGGTCCCCCGCCTTGTTGGCATAGCCCTGCGCACCCGCCTTGAGGCAGCGCAGCGCGTACTGGTCCTCGGGGTACATGGACACCACCAGCACCTTGATGGCGGAATGGGTCTCCCGCAGGCTGGTGAGCACTTCCAGCCCACTGCGGCCCGGCATGTTCAGGTCCAGCAGCAGCACATCGCAGGCGGCGGTGCGCAGAACCTCGCGCAGCTCGGAGTAGCCCCCCGCTTCGCCGGTGACCTGGATATCGGTCGCTTCGGTGAGGGTGTCGCGTATCCCGCGCCGCAAAACGGCGTGGTCGTCGCACAGGACCACATGAATCACGTCGCATCTCCTGGGGCTGTTGGTGGGGCCGATGGTAGCGGGATGGACAGGATGACCGATGTGCCCTGGCCCGGCCGGCTGCTGATGTCCAGCCAGCCCCCCACGGTGCGCGCCCTTTCCTGCAGGCCCTTGAGGCCGAAGGCCTTGGGTTTGTCCCGCATCTCCGGCGCAATGCCCCGGCCGTTGTCTGCCACTTCGAGGGTCAGCACCCCTTCCTTGTCGGAGAGTTCGATGTCCACCTTGCTGGGCTGGGCGTGTTTGGAGATGTTGGTAAGGGCTTCCTGGGCGGTGCGGTAGGCCACGAGCTGGATGTCTGCAGGCGTGTCGATGCTGTCGCTACTGCTCTGAACGCGGGTGGGGACCCCCGTGCGCCGCTCAAAACCCGCCGCGAGCCACTCCACGGCTGCCACCAGGCCTTGTTCCAGGATGGGGGGGCGCAGGTTCATCATGATGCGCTGGCTGGCGCCGATGGCGTGCTGCAGCATGTCGGCGGCAGAGTTGGCATGTTCCTGCATGGCCGGGTCGGTGCTGTGGCGGCCGATCCAGGCCACATCAAAACGCACGGCCGTGAGTGCGCCGCCAATGTCGTCGTGGATCTCGCGTGCGATCGAGGCGCGCTCCTGCTCGATGGAGGTTTGCAGGTGTTCGGCCAGCTCTGCGAGCCTGCGCTCGGAGCTGGCCAGCTCGGTCATGGCGTGTTCGCGCATGCGCCGGGCCTCGTGCACCTCCAGCGCGCGCGCGATCACGTGGGGCAGGCGCTGGATATCGTCCTTGAGCAGGTAGTCGGCCACGCCCAGGCGCATGGCGTCTACTGCTGCCGCCTCGCCAATGGCGCCTGAGAGCAGGACAAACGGCGGATGCTGAGGCTTTTGCGCCACATGCGCCCACGCATCCAGTGCCGTGAAGCCGGGCAGGCGGTAATCTGCCAGGATGATGTCGAATGCCCCGGAGTCGGTGAGGCGCTGGAATTCAGAGAGGGTGTCTACCTGGTGCAACTGGCACTGGAGCCCTGACCGCCGCAGCGTTCTCGCTGCAAGTTCATGGTCAGCCAGTGAATCTTCAAGATGCAGGATTTCAAGGGTCTGGTCTGGTGTTGCAGTGACCATAGGAGCGCTATCATAGGATACAAATTGGAACAAACAAGGGTGTTTGTCCCGTTGGGGTGGTTCCGGCGTCGGCGTCCAATGGGCGCGGATGCTATGGTGTGCACAAAGCCCGGAAGTCTTTGAGGCATGTATCGTAGTCCCGTGTTTTTGCGTGCTTTGCTGCTACGTGCTGCGATGGAGAAACGATGCAATCTACGCTAACAACGCCTGGAGGGCCTGCAGTCCAGGTTCCCGTCATGGTGGCGGCGGAACTGCAGGACTCCTTGCTGGTGGTGATGCACGACCTGCACCGCCTGGAGGGGCTGTTGAACCACGCGACGGACAACCTGCTGGAGCGCTTTGGCGAGGCCAATGCGATGCTGACGGATGCGGTGGTCTCGGATTCTCCCGAACTGGTGGCCGCACGCGCTGCGCTGCGCAGTGCCGTGACCGAGTTGCAGTTTCAGGATATGGCCTCCCAACTGATCTGGCACACCACCAAGGTGCTGCAGGGGTGTGCCTTCCGCCTGGCATCGGAAGCCATGGGCCATGAAGAAGGCGAGGACGCCGCGCCCTTTGCAGAGATGGCGCCAGACAGGCCGAACCCTGTTACGCAGAGCGAGATGGATGCGGGTTCCGTGGACCTGTTTTGACCTTCACATCATTGGTTAGCCTATATATTCAAGTCAGTTGGAGCCATACATGCAATCGATCCTTGCCGTAGATGATTCACCTTCCATGCGGAAAATGGTGTCGTTCACCCTCACGGGCGCCGGCTATCACGTCGTGGAGGCAGTGGATGGGCAAGACGCCCTTGAAAAAGCCGAGACGCACAACATCGATCTGGTGCTGGCAGACCAGAACATGCCCCGGCTCGACGGCATTGGCCTGACCCGCAAGCTGCGCGAGCACCCCAAGTTCAAGACCATCCCCATCCTGATCCTGACGACGGAGTCGAGTGACCAGATGAAGCAGGCCGGGCGCACCGCCGGTGCGACGGGCTGGCTGGTGAAGCCTTTCGATCCCAATCGTTTGATCGAAGTCATCCAGAAGGTGATCCGCTGAGCCGGGTTGACTGAGACCATCAAGTACACAGGAGCCCACCATGGCGGAAAGCTACCAAGAAGGATCGGGTGCAGGCGCTGACTTCGACCTGAGCCAGTTCTATCAGATATTTTTCGAGGAAGCGGGCGAGAACCTCGACCAGATGGAGCAGATGCTCCTGGACCTGGATCTGAGCAGTGCCAATGATGAAGAACTCAATGGCATCTTCCGCTGTGCGCATTCGATCAAGGGCGGCTCTGCCACCTTCGGGTTCTCTGACGTCGCCGAGCTGACCCACCAGATGGAGTCGTTGCTGGACCGTCTGCGCCGCCATGAGCTGCAGCCGATTCCGCAGATGGTGGATGTGCTGCTGGAGTCCGCCGATGCGTCGCGCAGCCTCCTGGCCCGGCACCAGGCGGGTGGCCAGGGCGAGGCGGTGTCCACCACCTCCCTGGTTCGCCGCATCAGCGACCTGGCTGCGGGCCTGGTGCCCAGCGATGCGCCTGCTGTCGCCGCCCCACCGCCACCGCCGCCCCCACCTGCAGCCGCTGCGCCCGCGCCCGCTCCCAAGGCCGCCCCGTCGGTGGCCGGACAAGCGCGGCAGCTCGAAATCCAGATCGGCCCCCTTGAGCGGCCGGAACAGGCGGACGCTATCAAGGAGCTGTTCCGCGACATTCCTGGCCTCGGTGCCATCCGCGACCTGACCGCGACCGAGCCCAATACGCGCCTCTTTGGGGTGGAGACCAATTCCACCAACGACGATCTGCTGGACCTGTTTGCCTTCCACGTGTCCAAGGAGCAGGTTCTCATTCGGGACGCTGGAGCTGCAGCGGCCGAGCCTGGTGCAGAACCGGTGGACGACGAAGCCACGATGGCAGTGGATACATCCGGTGGCGAGACGCCTTATGGCTTCTTCAACGGGGCACCAGGGGCTCCTACCGAGGCCGCGCAGGCCGCCTCACAAGCCCCTGCCCAGGCCCCCAAGGCGACCGCTCCCAAAGCGGAGCCCAAGGCCGCTGCGCAAGCGCAGATGGAGTCCACGACCATCCGGGTGGACGTCAAGAAGGTCGATCAGCTCATCAACCTAGTGGGCGAGTTGGTGATCACGCAGGCCATGCTGGCCCAAAACAGCCGTGGACTGGATGCTGGTGCCTACCAGCAGCTGCTCGCGGGTCTGGCCGATCTCGACCGCAACACCCGGGACCTGCAAGAGTCGGTGATGTCGATTCGCATGATCCCGATGTCCATCGTCTTCAGCCGCTTTCCGCGCATGCTGCGGGACTTGGCCAACAAGCTGGGCAAGAAGGTGGAGCTGGTCACCCTGGGTGAAGCCACCGAGCTGGACAAGGGCCTGGTCGAGAAGATCACCGACCCCTTGACCCACCTCGTGCGCAACAGCTGCGACCATGGCATTGAGATGCCCGCAGACCGTTTGGCCAAAGGCAAGTCTGAGCACGGCACCATCACGCTGTCGGCCTCTCACCAAGGCGGCTCGATCGTGATCGAGGTGCGCGACGATGGCCGAGGCCTGTCGCGCGAAAAGATCCTGAGCAAGGCCCAGGAGCGGGGCATCGAAGTGTCCGAGCAGATGAGCGACGCCGAAGTGTGGCAGCTGATCTTTGCCCCGGGCTTCTCCACGGCGGACGAGGTCACGGATGTGTCCGGGCGCGGTGTGGGCATGGACGTGGTCAAGCGCAACATCGCGGCACTCAACGGGTCGGTGGAAATCGACTCGGCCGAAGGCTATGGCATGAAGGTGTCTGTGCGCCTGCCGCTCACACTGGCCATCATGGATGGCATGTCGGTGGGGGTCGGCGACGAGGTGTACATCCTGCCCCTGTCTTCCGTGGTCGAGTCGTTCCAGGTCAATGCCGACGACGTGAGCACGGTGGCGCAGGGCTCGCAGCTGGTAAAGGTGCGCGACGAATACATGCCCGTGATCGCGCTGGAGAAAATTTTCCAGGTGCCCCGTTTCGACCTCAACAAGTCCAGCAACATCATGGTGGTGGTCGAGGCGGACGGCAGCCGTGTGGCGCTGCTGGTCGATGAACTGCTCGGGCAGCACCAGGTGGTGGTCAAGAACCTGGAATCGAACTACCGCAAGGTGCCCAATGTGTCGGGCGCCACCATCCTGGGCGACGGCACGGTGGCCCTGATTCTGGACACGGGCGGTCTGGTGCGCCGGGCGCGCCACTGAGGATTCAAGCGCCCCGGTCCGTCAGGGGCTGGGCGCTGTCATGAAAGGAGAATGCACCATGAGTGTGATTGGTAAGACGGCAGACGCTGCGCCGACGGGTGCACGTGAATATCTGACATTCCGCCTGGATCAGGAAGAGTACGGCATCGACATCCTGAAGGTGCAGGAGATCCGGGGCTACGAACCTCCGACCCGCATTGCCAATGCGCCCGAGTTCATCAAGGGCGTGACCAACCTGCGCGGGACGATTGTTCCCATTGTGGACATGCGCCTGAAGTTCAACTGCGCGCAGGCCGACTACAACAGCTTTACGGTGGTCATCATCCTCAACCTGCGCAACCGGGTGGTGGGGATCGTGGTGGACTCTGTCAGCGATGTGATGGAGCTTACGCCCGAGAGCATCCGCTCGGCCCCCGACATCGAAAGTGCCATCGACAACAGCTGCATCCTGGGGCTGGGCTCGGTGGGTGAGCGCATGCTGATCCTGCTCGACATCGAGAAACTCATGTCGAGCGTGGATATGGGATTGGTTACTGCCAACGAATAGGGCGCAACGACGGTCAACAACCATTGGTGGCCCAGGCACATGTCAGGCCGCAAGCAGGGCTTGCGGGCCTGTTGGAGCGAACAGGATTTCCCTTCGGACGATCAATATGGCCCACACCACCAGTGCCTCCGTTTCAGCCCGGTCTGCCCCGCCACGGGTGGATCCGGCCTATGCTGCGGCGGAGGCTCCCTCGGGGCCCTTGGCCCAGGGGCGTGAATTTGTCTGGACCAACGCAGATTTTGCCCGGGTCCAGGCGCTGATCTACCAGCGCGCCGGCATCAGCCTGCATGACGGCAAACACGCGATGGTGTACAGCCGACTGTCGCGGCGGCTGCGCGATACCGGGCACACCAGTTTTCACGACTACCTCAGCTGGCTCGAAAACCACGACGGGCCAGAGTGGCAGGAGTTCGTCAATGCACTCACCACCAACCTGACGGCCTTTTTCCGCGAACAGCACCACTTCGAGATTTTTGCTTCGCACCTGCGCTCCAAACCTTCGGCCAACTGGAAGGTCTGGTGCAATGCCGCGTCCACAGGCGAAGAGCCGTACTCGATTGTGATGACGGCGTTCGAAGCGCTAGGTGCCAACGCCTCGTTCAAGCTCACGGCCAGCGACATCGACTCGCGGGTGCTGGCCACGGCCGCGCAAGGTGTTTACCGGCTGGATGGTCTGAAAGGGGTGAGCCCTGAGCGTCTGCAAAAATTCTTTTTGCGGGGCAAAGGCGGCAATGCGGGAATGGTGCGCGCTAAGCCTGAGCTGCGCCGCGTCATTGACTTCATGAGCGTGAACCTCATCCGCGATGATTGGCCTTTCAAGGAGCCCTTCGATGTGGTCTTCTGCCGCAACGTGATGATCTACTTCGATGCGCCCACGCAGCGGAAGGTGTTGGAGCGTATCCACCGGGTACTCAAGCCGGGGGGCATGTTGTTTGTCGGCCATGCCGAGAATTTCAGTGAATCCCGCGATCTGTTTACCCTGCGTGGCAAGACGGTGTACGAGCGCCGTTGACCTGTCCATGTTGTCTTGCAAAAAGCACCCATGACCAACATCCAAGCAGGCACCTCTTCCCCCATGGCCACCACCCCAGGCTCACCCGAACGGCGCCGCGCACCGCGTATTGCGCCTCTGAGTGCTGATATCTATGCAGCGGGTGCGGCGCCTGCGCGCGAGTCTTCTTTGCAGGAACTCAAGGCGCAAAGCCGCAAGCCGGGTGAGGCGTCTTTCTTCTACCTGGACCACCATTTCCAGCACAACGCCGTGAAAGTGCTGCCCGGGGAGTATTTCGTGGCGGACGAGAGCCTGGTCATCATGACCGTGCTGGGCTCGTGCATTGCGGCCTGCCTGTGGGACAGCCGCGCGCGTGTGGGGGGCATGAACCACTTCATGTTGCCCGATGGCGACCTGGCCGACGCGTCGGGGCGGTATGGCTCCTACGCCATGGAGTTGCTTATCAACGAGATGCTGAAACTGGGCGCCCGCCGTGAAACCATGCAGGCCAAGATTTTTGGCGGTGCGCAGGTGATGCACAACTTCACCACGATGAATGTCGGTGAGAGGAACACCAATTTTGTGCTCAACTACCTGCACACCGAGCGCATTCCCATCGTCTCCGAGGATGTGCTCGATATCTACCCGCGCAAGGTGGTCTTCTTCCCGGTGACGGGAAAGGCCATGGTCAAGCGGCTGGCGCATGCCCATCCCGATGCCTTGGCCCAGGAAGCGCGTGGCAACGCTGTTACGGTGGTCAAGTCCACTGCCGGTGGTTCTGTTGATCTGTTTTGAGGAAGGTTCGCGTTAATGAGCAGGAAAATCCGGGTGATCGTGGTGGACGATTCGGCGTTGGTCCGCAGTCTGCTGTCCGAGATCATCAACCGGCAGCGCGACATGGAATGCATTGGCACGGCCAATGACCCTTTGGTAGCGCGCGAGATGATCCGTGAGCTGAATCCGGATGTCATCACGCTGGACGTCGAGATGCCCCGCATGGATGGCATCGATTTTCTCGGCCGCCTCATGCGGCTGCGCCCCATGCCGGTGGTGATGATCTCCACGCTGACCGAGCGTGGGGCTGAAGTCACGATGAAGGCGCTGGAGCTTGGCGCCATCGATTTTGTCGCCAAGCCGCGTGTGGGTCTGGCCAGCGGGCTCAACGACCTGGCCGCCCAGATCGTGGACAAGATCCGCGTGGCGGCGGTGGCGCAGGTTCGCCGTGCTCCGGTGCGGGATGCGGCGCCTGCCGGGGGGGGGAGCGCACATGCGCCTGCACCTGCCTCTGCCCTGTTGGGCCGCCTGTCAACCGAAAAACTGATCTGCATCGGCGCCTCTACCGGTGGGACCGAGGCCATCAAGGAAGTGCTGGTCCAGATGCCGGCCGACTCGCCCGCCATCGTGATCACCCAGCATATGCCGCCAGGTTTCACCACCAGCTTTGCCGCGCGCTTGAATGGGCTGTGCCAGATCACGGTGAAAGAAGCCGTCAATGGCGAGCGCATCTTGCCGGGCCATGCCTACATTGCGCCGGGTGGCACCCAGTTCCATGTGGCACGCAGTGGCGCCAACTACGTGGCGGTGGTCGATGACGGCCCCCCGGTCAACCGCCACAAGCCATCGGTCGAGGTACTGTTCAAGTCTGCCGCTGCGGTGGTGGGGCGCAATGCCTTCGGCATCATGCTGACGGGCATGGGCAACGATGGTGCCGCCGCCATGCGCGAGATGAAGGATGCAGGCAGCTACAACTACGTACAGGACGAAGCCACCTGCATCGTGTTCGGCATGCCGCGCGAGGCCATTGCCCATGGCGCTGCCGATGAAGTTCTGCCCCTCGGCCAGATCGCTCCGGCATTGATCACGCGCTTGCGCGGCGCAACAGACCGGCTGCACCACCGCATCTGACGGGTGTTCAGCCCCGGCATGGGCTGTCACCGGGAGCCATCATCGGCTTGCATGTGGCCCCCCGGTGCCCCGTTCGAGGGGGCGCCACCTTCACGCAGACAGTTCTGTCCAGCGCTCCAAAGCAGCCATCAATTCGTCGTCAATGGTGGCAGCACGGGTCGCCATCTCGGCGGCGCGCGCTGGGTCTTTGCTGTACAGGCTCCCATCGGCCAGCGCCGCCTGCAGCACCTGTTGTTCCGTCTCCAGGGCGGTGATCTGGGCGGGGAGCTGTTCCAGCTCGCGCTGTTCTTTGTAAGAAAGCTTCTTTTTTGATAGCTGCTCAGGCTTATCTGGTGCGCGCAAAGGGCTATTTTTGCTTGAGTTTTCAGCGGCGGATGCTTTGGGCGTGGTTGCCGCAGCGGCTGCCGAGGCCTGAATGGCCTTGCTGCGCTTGGATTGCTCCAGCCAGTCCTGCACGCCCCCTTCATATTCGCGCCACAGGCCGTCACCTTCAAAGGCGATGGTGCTGGTCACCACGTTATCTAGGAAGGTCCGGTCGTGGCTGACCAGAAACACGGTGCCTTCGTAGTTTTCTAGCAGCTCTTCCAGCAAATCCAGGGTGTCGATGTCCAGGTCGTTGGTCGGCTCGTCCAGCACCAGCACATTGGCGGGGCGTGCGAACAAACGAGCCAGCAGCAGCCGGTTGCGCTCGCCGCCCGACAGGGAGCGCACAGGCGAGTGCGCACGGGCCGGTGAGAAAAGGAAGTCGCTCAGGTAGCTCTTGACGTGTTTGCGCTGGTTGCCGATTTCAATCCACTCGCTGCCGGGGCTGATGAAGTCCTCCAGCGTGGCATCGAGGTTCACGGCATGGCGCATCTGGTCGAAATAGGCGACCTGCAGGTTCGCCCCCTGGCGGATCGTGCCCTTGTCGGCGGGCAGCTCTCCCAGGATCATCTTGAGCAAGGTCGTTTTGCCAGCGCCATTGGGGCCAATCAAGCCCACCTTGTCGCCCCGCAGGATGGTGCCCGTGAAGTTGCGAACAATCGTCTTCTCGCCGAAGGCTTTGCTCACCCCCGTCAATTCCGCCACGATCTTGCCCTGGTAGCCGTTCGCGCCGCCGGTGGCGACATCCATGCGCACGCTTCCCACCACATCGCGGCGGGCCTCGCGGCGGGCTCGCAGCTGTTCCAGCCGGCTGATGCGGCTCTGGCTGCGGGTGCGGCGAGCCTCCACCCCCTTGCGTATCCAGACCTCTTCCTGTGCCAGCAGCTTGTCGGCCTTGGCGGCAATCACGGCCTCCTGGGCCAGTTGCTCTTCCTTCTGAATCTGGTACTGCGCAAAGTTGCCTGGGTAGGAACGCAATTGGCCACGGTCCAGTTCAACGATCCGGGTGGCGACACGGTCCAGAAATGAGCGGTCATGGGTGATCGTGACAACGCTGCCCGGAAAATCCAGCAGCAGGTCTTCCAGCCATTCGATGGAATCGAGATCCAGGTGGTTGGTGGGCTCGTCCAGCAGCAGAACATCAGGCCGGGCGACCAGCGCCTGGGCCAAGGCGACCCGCTTCTTGGTTCCCCCAGACAAGGTGCCAACCACGGCCTCCGGGTCCAGGTGCAAACGTTGCAGCGTTTCCTCGACGCGTTGCTCCCAGTTCCACGCGTCATAAGCTTCGATCTCGGATTGCAAGGCATCCAGATCGAGGCCCTCGGCCCCAGACAGATACTGATCGCGGATGCCAATCACCCGCTGCAGGCCTTCGGATGCTGCCTTGAAGATCGTGGCTGCGGGGTCCAGGGTGGGCTCTTGGGCCACAAAGGCAATTCGCACCCCTTGCTGGACTTGCAGTGCGCCATCGTCGGGCTTGGCCAGGCCTCCCAGGATCTTGAGAAGCGAAGACTTGCCCGCGCCATTGCGGCCAATCAGGCCAACACGCTCCGCAGTCTCCAAAGAAAAGCCGGCGTGGTCCAGCAGTGCAACATGCCCAAATGCGAGTTGGGCGTCCAGTAAGGTGATAAGTGCCATATGGGCTGGATTATCGGTGGCGAGTGCAGAGAGGGGCGTTCAGCCCCCTTTGTCGCCACCTGCTTGACCTCAATGAGAGGGGGCTGTTGACCGTGGATCGCTTGAGGCCGACTGGGGCGTTGGCATGACGCCAGATGGCATAGACGGGAAAAGTGGCTGGGCTCACTCCAACCCACTTCAACCCGTGCTATAGTCGAGGGCTTCGCTTCTGAAGCACTTGCCCGAACGATGTAGTTGTTTGGTG